>JAJDWM010000628.1 GCA_022825595.1 Bryobacterales bacterium
CATCAAGGCGGGGAGCCATCGTGGCGCAGGTCCGGCGGCACCACACCCTCAGAGGAGAACTCGTCAGTCGCTGCGCCTGCCGCATGATGATCGAGAACGTCCTCGCCCAGCCCATCAACTTCTTCCGCATGGACACGCTCTTCTCCGTCGTCCAAGCCAAGGTCGACACCGACCTGCGCTTCACCCTCATGGCCGGCTCCCTGTACCGTCACTTGTCCCGCACGCGCGGCAATCGCCACTGGCCTTGCGGTACCCGCCAGATCTCCAACCACATCCTGCTCACGGATGCCACTATCCGCATCTGCCAATCCTGCATCGAAGTGCACCTCGGCCGCCGCGCCAACCCTGCCCTGCTTGCCGCGGGGCTCCAAGCAGCCCGGGCCGCCACAAGAAGATCGGACCATGCGAAGGCGCTAGAATCCTTGAGGGAGCTGGACCAGAATCCTCGTAACGAGAGCACGCGCCGAGAGAGTCAGTCACCCAGTGTGGAGCCATTCATCCTGCGGCGTCTCCAAATGACAAATGACCGGGTCTGCCAGCAGCCTGAACAGTTGCGTGCTCCGAGAGGATCAGGGCTGGACGTAATTCGAGCAGAATTGGTGGCGTCCTGCGCTTACTGAGCGTGGAGGTCGCGTTTCCGAATCAGGGGAGGACGGGGATTGCTAGTCGAGGAACAGATACAGGCGCGGCAGAAGCGGGCCAAGAAGGCGATCGACAGGATTCTGAAGAGGCCCCGAGGACCCTACGGTGACTACACCGTGCTTTCCACAAGCGGCAAGGAGTACCGTGTCGCGATGCGCGGGCCGGGCCTCTTCGACAACTTCTGTACTTGTCCGGACTTCGCCCGCAACACCTTGGGAACGTGCAAACATATCGAGAGCATTCTGGCCCGCCTCCGCAAGAGGCATCGTTCCCAGCTTGCGCGCCATCACTTCGAACGGGAGCGTGCTTCGGTATCGCTGGTCTATGGCGACAGTCTTGAGGTGAAGCTCAACCTGCCTGACAGGGCAGATCCGCCTCTCAACAGGATTCGGTCGGGTTACTTCGACTCGGCAGGCTTCCTGCGGAGGGACGAGTACCACAACTTCAGCCGAGTGATGGGCGAGCTTCGCAGGGCCGACAGCGCCGCCGTCATCTATAGCGACGTTATCGACTATGTCGAACGGGTGAACGAACTGCGCGAAGGACTGGTCTGGGAGAAGCGGCAGCTCAAGAAGCTGGCTGCCGGCAAGCCGGTCCTGCACGACCTCCTTAAGGTCCCGCTCTTCCCATACCAAGTGCAAGGCACCCTCTTCGCCGCGAGCCGCGGGCGCGTTGTCCTCGCCGACGATATGGGTCTGGGGAAGACCATCCAGACCATCGCGGCAGCGACCTTATTGCGGCAGCGACGTGGGATCCAGCGTGTCCTGGTGGTCTCCCCGGCATCCGTGAAGTACCAATGGAAGACGGAGATCGAACGTTTCAGCGACCTCTCGGCCCAAGTGATCGATGGTAGAAGAACCAGGAGGGCAAAGCTCTACGCAAGTCCCACCTTCTTCAACCTGATCAACTACGAGCTGATCCCGCATGACATGCGGCTCATCCAGGATCTGCGTCCAGATCTGATCGTCCTGGATGAAGCCCAGCGGATCCGGAACTGGAAGACCAGAACGGCGCAAACAGTCAAGCAGCTCAAGAGCCGCTACGCGATTGTCCTGACCGGAACACCACTGGAGAACAAGCTCGAGGAATTGTATTCGGTCGTTGAGTTCGTTGATGGACGCGTGCTCGGACCCGCTTTCCGTTTCCTGCACGACCACATCCAGACGACTGAGACAGGCAAGCTGATCGGCTACAGCGGTTTGCGGCAGATCCACAAGCAACTCGAGCCGATCCTCATCCGACGAACGCGCGAAGAAGTGCTGAAACAGCTTCCTGAGCGTACCGATCAGGTTTTTCGGGTCCCACTCACCGACCAGCAAGCGGAACCTTACTGGGAGCAGAACGAGATCCTCGGCCGGCTAATGTCCAAGTGGAGTCGTCAGGGCTGGCTCTCTGAGGTGGACCTGAGGAGGGTCACCTGCTGCATCCAGAACATGCGCATGCTCTGCAACTCGACCTTTCTCTTCGACAAGGAGACGAACTACTCGCCCAAACTGGTGGAGTTTCGCGAGATCATCCTCGAGCTGACAGTCGAAGAGCACCGCAAGGTCGTGGTCTTCAGCGAATACCAACTGATGACCAGATTGGCGGCGCAGGAACTCGATGACCTCGGCATCGAGTACGTTTCCCTGCACGGCGGCGTTCCCACTCCCAAGCGTGGCGACCTGATGGCACGATTCCGCGAGGATCCAGAGTGCATGGTCTTCCTGTCGACCGACGCTGGTGGTGTCGGCCTGAATCTTCAGTCGGCATCCGCCGTGATCAACTTTGAGCCCCCGTGGAACCCGGCCCGGCTGGAGCAGAGAATCGGCCGTGTCCATCGGATGGGGCAGTCCCGCCCAGTCCAAGTGATTCACGTGCTCACGGAGAACAGCATTGAGGAGCGCGTATGGCGGACGATGCAACTCAAGAAGGCGCTCTTCTCCGGACTCTTCGATTTGACTGCGGACGAGGTCAGCTTCGAGAAGCTCGGCCGGTCGAACATGATGAAGGTCGTCAAGGAAGTGATGGACGAGGGGCCCACGCCGGGCGCGCAGCGCGACGCCGGGCCGGAGCCGGAGCCGGTTGCCCTCGAAGAGGACACGGTGGCCCACACGAGTGACCGAGAAGAATCCGCCGTGCCCGGTCTTGGAGGCGGAGGGCGAACCAGTGCCCCTCCGGCGCCAGGTGCTGCTGACCCTCCAACCGGACCGCCGGGACGACGCACCGCTCCGCCAAGCGAGCCTCCGAACCCACTGGAGGATGCCGTTTCGGGCCTGTTTGAGGCGGGCCTTCGATTCCTGGAAGCGTTCTCTTCCCCAAGTCCGGCACCGGTGGCGGCACAGGCGACCGAACAGGAGGCCCCCCAGGGGAGGCAGCCGTCCAGTTCCAGTCGGGTTGGACTCTCCGGTCTGGTCAAGGTGGACCCCGACACGAACGGCCGGGTAATGGCGATACCGTTGCCGGAGACAGTCGATGCGGAGCGAATCGAGCAAGCCGTAGGTGGGCTGCTCCGCAGGCTCTCCGGATCAGTCTGAATAGCCGGGAAGGCCTTCGACGGAAGCGACCGCGCTTGACGACGCCCGCACGGCCAGAAGCCCCTCGGGTGAAGTCGTGTCAGCGGAGAGCACCCACTCAAGTCCTTGGATGCTCACGCCAGAGTGTTACCTGCACAGTGCGTCCTTTGCGATCATTCTCAATCTCAGGTTCGGGTCGGTTGTTCCGCGCCATCTCCTCTTTCATCAGTAGCCACCCTCTTCCGCGTCGCTCCATCAGCCGCGCGACCACCATCGCGTTCACCATGAGTTCATTGCGGGAACGAGGCCGCCCCCCGGCTCGGACGCTCTCAACGGTCATGTGGTTGGGCAATGAGCCTGGACTGGTTATCAGAACTCGGTCGCGGAGCACATCAAGCATCACGGCGGATCCGACGATTGAGTAGTCGCGGTGAACGACCGCGTTCACCAAGGCCTCGCGTAGCGCCCGTTGGGGTACGAGGGGGATGTCGGTGCGACGAACGCCGTCGTAACTCTCGCCCCAGCCCAAGGCTCGGATCCAATCCAGCGACCGCAGGATCTGTTCGTCCAGCCGACCCCGACTCTCGCTCGTGGAGATGACCTCAGTGCCCTGATGATTCCCCAAGTAGGCGGTACAGCGCACGACAAAGTTGCCCATCTGCGCGTATTGCTGTGGATGCTTTCCGAAGACGAGCATTCCGTACAGCGTCGGCCGAAGTGTACCGTCGGATTCGGCGACAACATCGCGATTGCGCAGATCGTCCGTCATTGAGGGTTGTGGACCTCTCTCGGGTTCTAACCCCATCGCCCTGAGGTGAGCCGTGAAGACGCCTAGGTCGATGTGGTGTTCCTCGGCCGAGAGGATCACCTGCTCCTCCGTCATCACGAAGCCGAACGAATTGAAGAGTTCCTGCAACTCGGAAGGCGATGGGTCGACCGTGCTTCGTCCCCGGCGAACCCAGTAGCGACCCCGGTGGCGCATCGGCTCGAAGCCCGGCTGGCGGGCGACCCTGATCCAGTGGACCCATCCTCTGGGTGTCTCCAAGCTCCCGCACCGAGCCGAAACCGGTGTGCTCAGTCCGGTGTGGAGAAGGCTGGTAACCCTTTCCTGAACTTTCTCGGGATGTTCGTCTTCACAGACGATGGAGCCGTTTTTCGCAACCCCGATCGCCACGATACCGCCCGTCGAGTTGGCTAGGGCGCAGACGGCGCGCCCGATCGCCGAGAGGTCGCGGGCATCGCGCTTGAACTCCACACGATCGCTCTCGCCAGACCGGACGATTTCGTGGAATTCACTTAGGTCCATCAAAGAACGGCCTCCGTTAGGGTTGGGCCAGGACTGCAGATAGGAAGCAGGCCGTTCCTAGCCTGATAGTGATGCAATCTAACCTGCGATGCACTGCCCTCGACGTACTTCCGGCCCAAGGGCGCAGCTCTTGATGCATGTCGTGCTCCCCACCCGGCGTCGGCCGACATCCCGCACTCCTGCACCGCCCGTACTGTGGCACTTCGGCGACTCACCCGGCAGTCCCTCTTTCTTCGTACCAACTCTCCGCCACTCGTGTTACCTCGGGCAACGGGTCGTCCCTTCCGGTCTCCATCCACTGGCGAACTACTAATGGCATCTCCGGTTCTTTACGGGCTAGTGTCCGAGCCAATTCGATAGGGATTAAAATACGAGAGTAGCGAAGTGTCCGAGCCTCAGCGCTGAACTAGGATTAGCGACGTGCCCATCACAAGCTAGGGTCCGTGGCTCACTGTCCGGAGTGCACCGGATGGACGAGTTGTGGGCTAGGTCCAAGGAGATGCCAGGCTCGATCTGGTCAACACGCAAGAGAGAATTGCAGGTGGAATCTCTGTCCGGGCACGGATCAGCGTTATAGCCGCCGAAACTGTTGAGCTCCCAGACCGCACCCGAAGTGTCTTTGACGTGGAGCCTGTATGCAACCTCCGAGGCCCCGGGCAAGAACTAGTCCGCGGACAAGTTCGGAAGGCCCGGCATCGGGTACTCAAACCGCACACCCTCCGCGGTGTCACCCAACGGAGCGCACAGATAAATGCGCTCTTGGCTGAAGATGCGGCCACCGACCGGACCAGCGTGACAGCGAGTCGGCGGAATCGCACAAGACGGCGAGTCCGACCGCCCCTCTGTCCCTTGAACCAACAAGACGGACAAGATCCACTCGGACACGTGCTCGATGCGCGTCCAGCGCCCCCAGCGCACTCCTCCGAACGTCGCGCCAGTGGGGGCCACCCCCATCAAACGAGATCCGCCCTCACGGTCCCCGATCAGTAATGGGCCACCGCTGTCGCCGGGCGAAACCACCGGACGGTCCTCTCTTCCATGACAGACCTGCCGAGAGATGTCTCCGGCTTCAGCGGGGCAGTCTGCCAAGACGATGGTCGCATGCATGGGCCTACTTCGGACTCCTGCATCGCCGACAATTACCCCCGCTAGTCTGGACTCACCAGGGCGCTCAATGCGGACGATCCGATCTTCACCGGTGCGGCAGGGCCCTCCACCGGGCGCATCAGCCTGACAATCGCAACATCCCAATCCGTGGCCGTGACATCATCTTGTCCGGCACATCAGAGCAACAGGCCACCGACAACATCTCGCGCCTACCTGCTCGGACCGCGATCGAACGGGCCCTCAGTGCTCGCAGCGGGATGGTTCAGACTTGACGAAGTAATCGCGGTACGTGCTCGCCTCGGGGTCCATGCATCCAGCCAAGTCGAGGAGTTCGATCTTGCGGAACTCGATAGGATGGCTCTCGCTCTGCAGTGAGATATACCCGTGGTCGAGCAGCTTCCCTTCAGCCATGACCGCGGGGTCGTGACCGGCGACGTTGCCGCCACCGATCTGGGGCAGTTCATATGCGAGCACGAGGTCGCCTTCGACGTAGTGGCGGAAGACCGCGCTTCCGAGCACTAGCACCTCGGAGCGGACCCATCCTTCGCCACGGTAGGTCTTCGACGTGGACTGCGTGCAGTGGCGTGTCAGAAGCCGCCCGTCCCGCACAACGTGCGTACCCGGAGTGCACAGGTTGGCGGTCGGGCGCTCCCCTTCGGGCCCGCCCCCAAGCAGCTGGACTTCGATTGAGATCGGAAACGTCTGGTCGACACCCATGCTCTCCGGCGACTGCGAGTGCAGCATCAGGCCGCTGTTGCGCACCGCCCATCCGGGGCCGCCCTCCGCCTGCTCGCCGACAAAGCGGTACTCGACCGCCAGCCGGTAGTAGGAGAACGGGCGTTCGTAGAATATGTGGCCGAATCGATTGTTGAACGGCCCGTAGGCTTCATAGCCCGTCTGCAGCGCGCCGTCGACGACCCGGAAAGTGTTGCCGAAGTTATCGCCCAATGCGTGGCCCCGGATCTTGGGAGTCCAACCCGACAGGTCCGTGCCGTTGAAGAGCTGGATCCAATCTGTGCTCTCCTGAGCGGTGGCGGGCGTGGCTGTGGCCAACGCGACGATCAGGGTAAGGCAGCGCACCGACATGGGAACGGAGAGTATATCAATCCCTCTGAAGCGACCATGGGAGATAGGCGCGCAATGTTCGACGCATGGGAGTGGCCTCCAAGGAACTTCGAGCGTTTCCGCGATTGGGCCTCTGATCGGCGCCAAGGTCGGGCGGATCCCGCCGCCCGCCTTCCGAAGGCTTGGGCCGGCCGGTGAGCGCTGCCAAGGACTGAACCTGCCGTTCAGGCCCGCGACCCATGGACAATGAGGGCATGTCGGAGCTGATCGATCCGCGCCCGGTCTTCACGATCGTCATGGGCTGCAACGGCGTCGGCAAGAGTATCTGGAAGCGGAAGAATTACGACCTCCTCCCAGCGCGCTACTACGACCAAGACTCCATCGCAGGGGGCATTGGGGACTGGAACAGCGACGAGGCCCGTGCCAGGACGCGCGTGATCGTCGACGCCGAGATCGAGGAGTCCATCCGCGAGCGATGGGACTTCGGCATTGAGAGCACGTATTCCGGTTTGCCCGGTCCCGAAATGGTCAAGAGAGTTATCCAAGCGGGGTATCGCGTCGAGGGACTCTACTTCGGAACGGTCGACCCTCGCATCAACGTCGAGAGAATCGAGTACCGCGTGTTCGCTGGCACGGGCCACGCCGTCGATCCTGGCAGAATCCCCACCCGCTGGAAGTACTCCTTGTCCAACCTGCGCCGCACAGCGGAGCGCTTCGACCTTCTGCGGCTCTTCGACAATTCCGAGCACGACGACGACTACCTGCCCAGACCAGTGGAGCAGTGCCGGCTCAGGAAGGGAGAGGTCAGCTGGCAGGCTCGGGACCCAGCCCCGTGGTCTGCGAGGTGGCTAGAGGGTCTTGCCCAGCGACAGGCCGAACTGCGGCGCCGCCAAGCAAAGCTTGCTCGCAAGGATCGGACGGTACGGCAGGTAGGGCCAGCTGCCGAGGACAACCACCCGAGCGAGGGCCGGGGCCCGCAGGGGAAAGACTGGGAGAGCGGCCTACCCGGCTACGACTTTGTTCGGTAGTCGCGGGCACGTACGGGCCAACGCCGCTCAAGCCGTCCAAGGGTCCATGGCACCCCCGCTTAACGCCGGGGACCATGCCCTAAGAGCCCGAGACGGCTGGCGAAGGCATCGGATCCTCCCTAGGGTTGCGCCGCTTGCCCCCAGCAAGAATCGGTGTGACCTTGCATCTCCGGCCCCATCCTCAGTGGGTACCGGCTCAGTATTCTCCCGTTTCCCCTCAGGAACGTACTCGCGAACATCGGGTAGGGGCTAGCATGGTCCTAGCGGATCCGGCCCGGGCCCCCGACAGTCGCGTGTGCCGTTGGCAGGGTCGGTCGGCGAATTCCCGCATGCGCTGCCTAAGAACCTTCCCCGCACGAATGGTCCTGCCGTTGCTGTTGGCGGCAGCACCCGCGGTCCCGCAATCCCCCGAAATCGGCCCGCCGGCCGCCGGCCGGCCGGACTTCTCCGAGCACGTCGCTCCAATCCTCCAAGCCAATTGCGTCGCATGCCACGGGGCGGGCCTGCAGCAGAGCGGGCTCCGCTTGGACGAAGGCCATGCTGCCCTGAAGGGCGGATACTCCGGGCCGGTGATCGTCCCCGGCGACAGCAGCGCAAGCCGCCTGTTCCGGCTAGTGGCCGGTTTGGAGGAAGACCTTGCGATGCCGCCTACCGGCACTCCGCTCGATCCGCATGAGGTCGAGATTCTCCGCGCGTGGATCGACCAGGGCGCCAGCTGGCCGACGGACCCAGGGCCAGCGGAGCCGACCGCCAATGGGACGGACCACTGGGCCTTCCGGCCCGTGGTCAAGCCTGCGCTCCCGCCCGTGCTGAATGAGGCTTGGGTGCGGAACCCCATCGACCGCTTTGTCCTGGGGCGCTTGGAAGCCGAGGGAATCGAGCCCTCGCCGGCGGCAGATCCCGGTACTTTGGCGCGGCGCGTCAGTCTGGATCTCACAGGGCTGCCGCCTCCGCCCGAGGTCGTGAGAGCGTTCAGGGCTGACCCGAATCCGCAGGCGTACGAGGCGCTCGTGGACCGGCTGCTCGAGTCTCAGCACTACGGGGAGCGCTGGGCCATCCAGTGGCTCGACCTCGCCCGCTACGCCGACTCGGACGGCTACGAGAAGGACAACGTCCGCCCATACGCATGGCGCTGGCGGCAATGGGTCATCGACGCGCTGAACGACGATATGCCATTCGACCGATTCACGCGCGAGCAGATCGCGGGGGACGCCCTGCCTGGAGCCACCGCCGACCAGCGCGTGGCGGTCGGCTTCCTCCGCAATGGGCTCAAGAATCGCGAGGGAGGTGTGAACATCGAGCAGTTCCGATTCGAGGAGACCGTCGACCGCGCGAACACGATCGGCACTGTCTGGCTCGGCTTGACAGTGGGCTGTGCCCAGTGCCATGACCACAAGTACGACCCGATATCCCAGAAGGACTACTACCGTCTGTTTGCCTTCATGAACGGCATTGACGAGGTAGCGGTCCCGGCTCCCATGCCCGGGGAGATGGGCCCCTACCTGAGCGAACTCCCGGCGTACTTGCAGCGGAGGCGCGAACTCCTCGAGAAGAACCGCGTCTACGAACTCCAGCCGGCATGGGAGGCAAAGATGGTCCTCGCCGCCGACAACCCCGGCAAGTGGACGGACTGGGACCATGCCTTGGATGCCGTCCAGAAGTACATGGACAACGGCGAGCGAATCGTCCGCAAGGCCCGCTCCGAACGTACGGCCCGAGAGCAGACAGTCCTCGAGGACCACTTCATCAAGAACTACCACCGCGTGATCTCCAAGGAGTTCTGGAAGGAGCTCGACTGGGTCTCGCTGCGGAACGAGCTGCTGCGGTTGAGAGCGGAGACGGCGGACATAACCTATGCCCGTTCCGTGGCGGACGCCGCGCCGGCCCGCGCCACGCACGTCCACCTCCGCGGGAGCTGGAAGGATCCCGGGATCGCGGTGCAGCCCGGGACGCCCGCCGTGCTGCCTGCGCCCGACCTCGATGGGGAGCACCCCCGCGTGGCGCTGGCCGAGTGGCTAGTCTCGCCCGAGAATCCACTCACGGCGCGGGTCACTGTCAACCGCGTATGGCAGGAGTACTTCGGCCGCGGAATTGTCCCGACCGCCGACGACTTCGGGACGCGCAGCTCGGGCCCGTCTCACCCGGAACTGCTGGACTGGCTCGCTTCCTCCTTCGTGGAAAGCGGGTGGAGCATGAAGGCGCTCCACAAGCTGATCGTCACGTCGGCCACCTATCGCCAGTCCTCCGAGAGCCGTCCCCTCCTTAAGGAACGCGATCCCGGCAACATACTCCTCGCTAGGCAGCTTCGGCTCCGTCTGCCCGCTGAGCTGATCCGCGACGCTGCCCTTAAGGCAAGCGGCCTCCTCAACCCGGAGGTTGGTGGTCCCAGCGTCCGCCCCCCGCAGCCTCCGGGAGTCGCAGACTTGGCCTACGCCGGTTCAGTGTCATGGCAGGCGACCGAGGGCAAGGACCGCTACCGGAGGGGCCTGTACACGTTGCTGCAGCGGACCGTCCTCCACCCGCAGCTGGTCAACTTCGACATGCCCGACAGGACGGCGGCAAAGTGCACTCGGGAGCGCTCGAACACGCCGCTGCAGGCGCTGAACCTCCTCAACGACGAGGTCTTCCTGGAAGCGGCGCGGGCGCTAGCCGCACGCGTCCTCCAGGACCATCCCGGAGATGCCCGCGCGGCACTGGACGACGCGTTCAGCCGCTGTCTCTCGCGGCTTCCCACATCGGCCGAGGAATCACACCTGTTGGACTACTTGGACCAGCAGCGGGCCATCTTCGGAGAGGAGGCGGAGGCGGCCGAGGAATTCATGCCTTTGAGCGTCGCGGGAGTCAGCAAGGCCGAGGCCGCTGCGTGGGCCGGACTGACCAGTGTGCTGCTGAACTTGGACGAGTTCATCACGCGGGAGTAGCCAGAGCCTGGAGGCGAGAGCATGGATCGAATCGACTACGGGGCCGTCCAGAGCCGGCGCCACTTCTTCCGATACTGCGGCGGCGGGATCGAGACGGCGGCCCTGGCAAGCCTGTTCGGGAGTTCCGCGTCGGCCGCCGCGACCGACTCGCCCCCAAACCCCCTTGCGCCCAAGCGGCCGCATTTCGCGCCTACCGCGAAGAACGTCATCTTTCTGTTCATGGCGGGCGCCCCCAGCCAGATCGACCTATACGATCCCAAGCCTGCCCTGCAGCGCTGGCACGGCCAGCCGCTTCCCGAGTCGATGACAAGAGACCTCAGTCTCGCGTTCGTCAAGCCCAGCGCGAAGGTTCTCGCAAGCCCGCGCGTGTTCCTGCCCCACGGCGATAGCGGCACGGAGTTCTCCGACTTCGTCCCGAACATTGCGTCGCGCGCCGATGACATCTGCCTCGTCCGCTCGATGCACACAGAGGCGTTCAACCATCACCCGGGACAGTCGCTGCTGATGAGCGGAAGCGTGCAGCTGGGACGGCCCACCGTCGGTTCGTGGGTGTCGTACGGCCTGGGCAGCGAGTCCGAGAACCTTCCGGCGTTCGTAGTTCTGAGCTCCGGCCGCGGCGCCAGCGGCGGATCAAGCAACTGGTCCAATGGTTTTCTCGAGTCCACCTATCAGGGCGTGGTGTTCCGCAGCACGGGCGACCCGATCCTCTACCTTAAGAACCCGGCCGGCGTCAGTGAACGTACGCAGCGCGCACGGCTCGACGCGCTCGGGGCCCTCAACCGTGAGCGGCTTGACGCAACAGGGGACGCGGAGATCGCGTCCAGGATCCAGTCGTACGAGTTGGCCTTCCGGATGCAGGCAGCGGCGCCGGAACTGCTGGACTTTTCCGAGGAGACGCAGGCGACCCTTGACATGTACGGCGTCGGCAAGGAGCCCACGCACCCCTACGCCACGAACTGCCTGCTGGCCCGACGGATGGTCGAGAAAGGCGTCCGCTTCGTGATGCTGGCCCACGCCAGCTGGGACGACCACCAAGAGATAGACAAGAAGCTTGGGAACAACTGCCGGATCACCGACCAGCCCGCGGGCGCGCTGCTGAAAGACCTCAAGCAGCGGGGCCTGCTCGACTCGACGCTCGTGGTCTGGGCGGGCGAGTTCGGACGGACCCCCATGGGGCAGCTGGAGCGCGTGGACGAAGCGGCTGGCAGGGACCACCACGCGAACTGCTTCAGTGCCTGGCTTGCCGGCGGCGGCGTCCGGGGCGGTCAGGTGATCGGCCGGACGGACGATCTGGGTCTGGGAATCGAGAAGGACCCGGTGCACATCCACGACTTTCAGGCGACGATCCTGCACGCCCTAGGTCTTGACCACGAGCGCCTCACATTCCGGCACATGGGCAGGGACTTCCGGCTGACCGACGTGGGCGGGGTCGTGGTCCCGGGGCTTCTGGCGTAGCCAGCCGGCGTCCCGCCTCCTCTGCCCATCGGAGAACGGCGGTGATCCGGGACTCCCGCACCGACCGGTGCCCGGTCTGAGTCTCCGCTGAGCTCTGCCTGCAAGCCGTCGCAGGCGATGCTCCGGGAGGCTGAATCAGGTGATTCAGGACGACTTGTTCTGGGCTTGGCCCGATTCTGCCGCCTTTGGGTGCCTACCATGGATGAAGCGTCCGGCACTGGCCCGAGGATCGCAGAAGCTTTCACGGCTTGGCCGCGACCGGAATCCGATGAACAAGCCCGCGACTTTCGCCGCCGCCGTCCTCTGTTCGGCGGCTTCTATGAACGCTGCCGAGATCCGCTTCAACAGCGACATCCGCCCGATCTTCTCCGAGAACTGCTTTGCGTGCCATGGGCCGGACCAAAATGCGCGGCAGGTAGACCTGCGGTTGGACCGCCGAGAGGTGGCGATAGCCCGCGGAGCCATCGCTCCCGGTGATCCTGCCGCCAGCAAGCTGGTGGCGAGGATCCGCAACGAGAACGAGATCCTGAGAATGCCCCCTTCGTATTCCGGGAAGAGTCTCTCCGAGCGACAGAAGGAACTGCTCGTGGCGTGGATCGAGCAGGGTGCCGAGTACGAGCGCCACTGGGCGTACATCCCGCCGGATCGGCCAGATGCGCCCTCAGGGGCAGGCGGGATCGATTTCCTTGTGAACCAGCTTCTGGCCGAGCGCGATCTCTCGCCTGTCGCCGCCACCGATCGCCGCACGCTGATTCGGCGGATGAGCTTCGACCTGACAGGCCTTCCGCCCACCCCGCAGGAGGTTGATGACTTCGAGAGCGACCGCAGTCCCGACGCCGTGGAGCGGCTCGTTGACCGGCTCCTTTCCTCAGAGCACTACGGCGAACGCATGGCCGTGCACTGGCTCGACCTGGTTCGCTACGCGGATACGGTCGGATTCCATGGCGATATGGCGGTGAGTGTATACCCCTACCGTGACTACGTGATCCGAGCCTTCAACGAGAACAAGCCCTTCGACGCGTTCACCAGAGAGCAGCTGGGCGGGGACCTGATCCCCGGGGCATCACTGGAGCAGCGGGTCGCCAGCGCCTACAACCGGCTTGGGCGCATGACCAATGAGGGCGGCTCGCAGGCCAAGGAGTACTTGGCCAAGTACGCAGCCGACCGGGCAAGGACGGTCTCCACGGTCTGGCTCGGCTCGACCATGGGCTGCGCCGAATGCCACGACCACAAGTTCGATCCATTCCTGGCCCGCGACTTCTACTCAATGCAGGCGTTCTTCGCCGACGTCGAGGAAGAAGGAGTGTTCGCCGGCTACGGCGACTGGGGTGCCAAGCTGCTGGTCCCCAGCGACGGGGCTCGGGAGCGACTGGCGGAGATCGACGCGCGCATCGCTGAGCTGCGCGAGGACGGGAAGGGCACTCTTGACGCGACTCCAGAGAGCGTGGCCAAGTTTGCTGGCGACCTCAGGTCAGCGATTGGCCGCTGGAGCGTTCTGGAGCCGGCCGCAGTCCGCAGCGACTGCAGTCACCCTGACATCATCGACTGCGACAAGTTCGAGCTTGTCCAGGCGGACGGGGGCGTCGTGTTCCCGGCGTACAAGGGGGAAGAACGTCCGCTGACAATCGCACAGGTATTCGAGGCCGAGTTGGCGACCGGTCGAGTGGCCACGGTCCTGATCGAGATGCTGCCGCACCAAGACTGCGAGGACTTCTTCCTGGGCGAGGTTCAGATTCGATTGCTGCGCCTCGGGCAGGATCCCCGGCTCGTTTCCGTCAGTGCCGTGATCCCCGACTATCCCGATCCCAGCGCCAAGCTCCAGGGCTTGATCGACGGCAACCACCACACTGGCTGGACTGGCAATCCGAGCGAAGAGGGAATCCGCAGGGCGGTCTTGGTCCTCGAGTCGCCAATCGACGCGAGAGTCGGCGACAGGCTACAGGTCACGACCATCCACGATCAGATATTCGGACTGCACGGCTTGGCGTACAGGCAGAGGCTGTCGGTGTCGGACGCAGGCGTGAGTGCGTTCGAATTCCCGCTCGACGACCACGCGGCGAAGGCCCTGATGGCTGGCGACGAGGGACGCGACAGGCTGCGCCAGATGGTCCAGTCGAGGACCGGCGGCAATCGCCACTGGCGGGAAGTCCGAGATCTCGAGAGGCTCAGGAAGTCGATCCTTGACCACGCGGCTGAGACACTCACGACCAAGGCCATTGAGCCGCGCACAATCCGGGTGTTGCCCCGGGGCAACTGGATGGACGATTCAGGCGAGGTGGTGGAGCCTCAAGCTCCCAGCTTCCTACGCCAAATCGAAGGGGATGGACCGCGGCGCAGCAGGCTCGACCTGGCCGACTGGATCGCCGACCGCAGCAACCCTCTCACTGCGAGGGTCTTCGTCAACCGCCTCTGGAAGCTGTTCTTCGGAACCGGGGTTTCCAAGGTGCTCGACGATCTGGGGTCGCAAGGCGAGCCGCCCGTCAACCCCGATCTTCTGGACTGGCTGGCGGTCGAGTTCATGGACAGCGGCTGGGACGTGAAGCATATCGTGCGCACTATGCTGCTGAGCGAGACTTACCGGCGCTCGAGCGAACCCACCGAGGAGCTGGCTGCCGCGGATCCGGACAACCGGCTCCACGGCCGGCAGACGGCGGCCCGCCTCGATGCGGAGTTCATCCGCGACAATGCCCTCTTCGTCAGCGGACTGCTCAATGCCGAGATCGGAGGGCCCAGCAGCAAGCCCTACCAGCCGGCCGGCCACTACAAGGAGCTCAACTTCCCGAAGCGTGAGTACCGCTCCGACAGCGGTCCGGCCCAGTATCGCCGCGGACTCTACACGCACTGGCAGCGCACATTCCTGCACCCATCGATGAAGGCCTTCGACGCACCATCGAGGGAGGAGTGCACGGCGGACCGGCCCCAGTCCAACACACCGCTGCAGTCGCTCGTGCTGCTTAACGATCCATCCTATGTCGAGGCTGCGAAGGCGTTTGCCGCGAGGATCCTTGAGGCAGGCCTGGCGTCAGACGGGGAGCGAGTCGACTTTGCTTTCCGACTGGCGTTCTCTCGCGGAGCGACAGAGCCGGAGCGCGAGATCGTCCTAGCCTTGGCCGAAGGCCAGCGCGCCCGCTACGAGGCGGAGCCGCGCAAGGCACAGGACCTGCTGGGCGTCGGCCTCTACGCCGCGCCAAGCCAGCTGGCCCCGTCCGAAATGGCCGCATGGACGGCCGTGTCGAGGGCGATTCTCAACAAGCACGAACTTGTGATGAAGTACTGACACAGCGTCGATGAGGAGTCAAAGTATGCAGCCGGAAGCGAGACGCGCGATCTGCCGACGGGCGTTCTTGGGCGAGGCGTCTATGGGCTTGGGGGCGCTTGGCCTAGCCCAGATCCTTCGGCCCGACGTGTTCGGGGCCGAGCCCGGCCCGATCGTCTTCTCGAAGCGGCCCAAGAGGGTGAATCGCGTCATTTTCCTGTGCATGGCTGGCGGACCGGCGCACTTGGAGCTGTTCGACTACAAGCCCGAGCTGGCGAAGCGCGACGGCGAGCCGATGCCCGAGAGCTTCACGAAGAACCAGCAGATCGCCCAGCTTCAGGGACAGGAGCTGCGCATTCTCGGCCCGCAGCACCCCTTCAGGCACTACGGTCGCTCGGGCCAGCATCTGACCGAGCTCTTGCCGCACATCGGAGGCATTGCCGACGACATATGCATCGTGCGGTCGATGACCACCGAGCAGATCAACCACGACACGGCGCACACGTTCATGAACACCGGTTTTCGGA
>JAJDWM010000382.1 GCA_022825595.1 Bryobacterales bacterium
TCTTTTGGCAAGATCGAGCACGCAGTTGTCGTCAGGGGCTTCGGGCTCAATGGTTGTTGGCGGTGCACGCGGGCGTTGCCGACACCCATCCTCGACAGCCCGCGAAGAGTCGAACAGTGCCGGAACCACCTAGTGCCCGAGATTGGGTTGGTTCGGGAGTGATAAGCGCCGCGTGATGCCCTGAACACGCGTGCTGGGGAAGCGACTGTCGGTACGCGCGCTGGTATAGTGAGCGCGTGTAGGTGCCGCTGTTTCGTGGCGATCCGGCCTACAAGACGCAGCCGACCTGCGGAGGGTCAACTCAGCGAGTTCGCGATGAGAACCGGAGGGCCGACGAACCTAGGCTTATCGTCCACTCGGGCAGGATTGCTGGTTCTGCCGGTGCTTTGGGCGGTACTGTTCTTGGACCCGCTGGCGCTCGCCACAGACGGGGCTGAGCCCCTTCCTCCGCCCGTTTCGAGCACGGTTGACTTCTCCAAGGACATCGAGCCCCTGCTGCGAACCAAGTGCCACGCCTGCCACGGCCCGACCGTGCAGATGCAGGGACTGCGCCTAGACCGCGGGGCGGACGCCCTGAGAGGGAGCTATGGGGGCCCTGTGATCCTGCCCGGCGACAGCGCCGGCAGCAAGCTTGTGTGGATGGTCTCCGGGTTAGTCGAAGGAAAGCTGATGCCGCCTCAAGGCGACCCAATGTCCCACGCGGAAATCGGTGCGCTGCGGGCGTGGATCGACGCTGGTGCCGAGTGGCCAAAGTTGGGTCGGGAGTCGCCGGACGCGGCCCACGAAGCACCGTCGCACTGGTCGTTCCAGCCCATCGCGAGCCCGGAACCGCCGCTCGTCCGGAGCAATTCATGGCCCCGCAATGAGATCGACAGGTTTGTCCTCGCCCGCTTGGAGGCAGAAGGCTTGGCTCCCTCGACCGAGGCCTCGCGGGAGACCCTGGTCCGGAGACTGAGCCTCGACCTCACCGGGCTTCCGCCAACGCCCGAGCAACGGGATACGTTCTTGTCGGCGAACGGACCGGAGGCGTACGAGGATCTGGTCGACAGCTTGCTGGATTCTCCCCACTACGGGGAGAAGTGGGCGCGCTTCTGGCTAGATCTCGCGCGCTATGCCGACAGCGACGGCTTTCGCGGCGACAACTTCCGACCGCACGCCTGGAGATACCGCCACTGGGTGATTGAGGCGTTCAACCAGGACATGCCATTCGACCAGTTCACCCTCGAACAGATCGCCGGAGACCTGCTGCCCGAACGAACGGTCGACCAGCACGTCGCGACGGGATTCCACCGGAACACGCCGACCAACACCGAGGGAGGCTCCGACCCGGAGGAGTGGCGGTTCGAACAGGTCATCAATCGCACTAACGCGGTCGGCACGGTGTGGCTGGGGCTGACCGTCGGCTGCAGCCAGTGCCACGACCACAAGTACGACCCCGTGACCCAGCGGGACTACTACCGGCTCTTCGCATTCTTCAATGATCTGGAAGAGGTGGACATCGACGCCCCACTTGCCGGTGAGCGCGGGCCTTACTTGGCTGCTCTTTCTGACTACCAGAGCACTCGTCAACAGCTACTGCGTGATCACGGAGTCTTCGAGAGGAAGCCGCCGTGGGAAGAGAAGGTTCTGTGGGCGGCGGCCAATCCCGGTATGTCTGCGGACTGGGATGTGACCTTCGACGAGCTCAGGACCTACGTCAACTTAGGGGAACGAATCATCCGCACTCCGCCGGAACGGCGTTCGGTGAGGCACGAGAAAGCACTGACGGACTTCTTCGTCAGGGAATACAAGCGCGTCCTGCCGAAGGAAGAGTATGAGCGCCTCGGCTACGAGGAGCTATCCGGCAAGCTGGCGGAACTGGACCGGTCCTTGCCGCCGTTCGGCGAGGCCCAAACCGTGCATCTAGAGGAGCGGCCGAGGAAGACGCACGTGCATCTCGGCGGCAGCTACAAGGCTCTGGGAGTCCCTGTCGATCCCGGGTGGCCCTCGTGGCTTGGCCCGCAACCGCCAGCTGGCCGAGAATTGACTCGCGTCGACTTGGCCCGCTGGATCACCTCGCCGGAGAATCCGCTCTCCGCCCGGGTTGCCGTGAACCGGGTCTGGCAGGAGCTCTTCGGCAAGGGTCTGGTCGGAAGTTCCGAGAACTTCGGCATCCAAGGCGATCGGCCGACACATGCCGACCTGCTGGACTGGCTGGCGTCGGACTTCGTCCGAGGCGGCTGGCGGTGGAAACGCCTCGTCAAGAGCGTGGTCATGTCGAGCACCTATCGGCAGGTCTCCGATACCAGAGACGACCTGCGCGCCACCGACCCCGACAACGATCTGCTGGCCCGTCAAAAGCGGCTCCGGCTGCCGGCCGAACTGATTCGGGACTCGGCGCTCTCGGTGAGCGGCCTGCTCGACACGCGAATCGGAGGCCGCAGCGTACGGCCGCCACAGCCGCAGGGAGCGCGCCGCTTGGGAAGCTCCGGTGATGGCGGCTGGCAGGTCAGCGATGGCCCCGACCGTTACCGGCGAGGCATGTACATCCAATACCAGAGAATGTCGCCGTACCCCCT
>JAJDWM010000390.1 GCA_022825595.1 Bryobacterales bacterium
ATGGGCAAGAAGAAGCCGGAAGAGATGGCGGTACAGCGGGACCGCTTTCTTGCCGGAGCGCGCGAACGGGGCTTCGACGAGGCCGCGTCGCGCACCCTCTTCGACCTTATGGAGCAGTTCGCCGGCTACGGATTCAACAAGTCGCACTCGGCGGCCTACGGGTTCATCGCCTTCGTTACGGCCTACCTGAAGGCGCACTACCCGGTGGAGTTCATGTCAGCCCTGTTGACCGCCGAGCTGGCCAGCGCCGACAAGGTCCGGCTCTACATGAACGAGTGCCGGGACATGGGCATCGATGTGCTCCCACCCGACGTTTGCACTTCTCACTGGGGCTTCACCCCGGCCGGGGACAGTTCCATCAGGTTCGGGCTCGGGGCGATCAAGAATGTCGGTCGCGCCGCTGTCGATTCCGTCGTGGAAGTCCGCGAGGACCGGGGCCGACCGTTCCGCTCGCTGTTCGACTTCTGCAACGCGGTGGACTGGGGCAAGCTCAACAGGCGCATGCTGGAGAGCGCCATCAAGGCCGGCGCGATGGACTCCTTGGGCGGCTCACGCGCCCAGCTGACCGCAGCGCTGGACGGAGCGATCGAGGCCGGACAGAGAGCGCACCGGGACCGCGAGACCGGACAGCTCGGCCTCTTCGGGTTCTCGGAAGCCTACGAGCCCCAAGGACTCCCCGAAGTGGATGACTGGGATGCATTGGAGCAGCTCGCGAAGGAGAAGGAGATGCTCGGTTTCTACGTGACCGGACATCCCCTCAGCGCCTACGAAGAGGCAATTGCTGCGATCGGCCCCGCCTCGAGCACAGCATTGGCCGACATGGCCGACACAGCGGACGTGGCACTCTGCGGAGTCCTGCACAGCATCCAGAGGCGAAAGAACCGCGATGGCCGCCCCTGGGCCTCCGCAGTACTAGAAGACCGCGAGGGCAGCGTGGAGCTGCTGGTGTTCGCCGGCCAGTACGAGCGCCTGCACGACCTTCTCCGGGTGGACAAGGCGATGCTGGTGCGCGGGTCGCTGCGGGACGAAGAGGAGGGCGGTGCCAAGGTCGCAGTCAGCGAGATGACCCCCTTGGAGAGCGCAACGATCCCGCCGGCGAAGCGAGTCTCGCTGACGATCACCCTAAATGGCGACCGGGACCCGTCGGACTTGTCGCAGCGCCTCTCAAGACTGATCCGCGAGGCCACTGGCGCGGCGGCACTACGCCTACGGCTGCGGAGGCCGGGGGAGTTTGAGGTCACCTGGGATCTCGACGCTCGGGTGCAGCCGGGCCGGAGATTCCGGGGGCTTGCCGAGGAGCTATTCGGGAGTGGCTCTGTGATGCGGCGCCGGTGATGCCCGACTGCCGCGCTGTCTGAGTCCGGATGCGCGCGAGGTCCAAAGGGACGACCTGCCGATGACCCTCGGAGCGCGGCGGATCTGGCTGTCCGCAGCGGCACTGGCCTTCGTCCTGGCCTCGGTCAAGCTGCACCACTACGTCAAGGTGGAGATGGTGCCTTACGGCAACCTGGACAGGGTGTCCGAAGACGTCGGCTTGGCCGGCGGGCTTGCGGTCGGGGACCAAGCCCCGGACTTCAATGCGACGGACATCGGCGGCAGGGAGTTCGCGCTGCCGGTTGGTGGCCGACGACCGGTCCTGCTGGACTTCTGGGCCAGCTGGTGCGTGCCCTGCCTGCGGGCCATGCCCGCTCTTGAGCGTGTCAACAAGGACTTTGCGGACCGCGGTGTGGACGTATTGGCCGTCAATCTCGGGGAGGATCCCGAAGTGGTGCGCAAGTTCGTTGACCAGCAGGAACACAAGTTCCGCGTTGTCTCCGACCCGGAGAGCAGGGTGGGGTCACTGTTCGGCGTGAGAGCCCTCCCGACGCAAGTGGTAGTCGGCCCGGACGGCAGAATCGAGTGGATCCGTGTCGGGTACAGCTCTAGCGCCGAGGACGAGTTGCGGGCGGTGCTTGAGCGGCTCGTGGGACGTGTTGGGCAGGGCGAGGTTCGCTGATGGGGGCAGTGATACGCACCGAGAGTCTGGGCAAGACGTACCGGCGCGGAGTGACGGCCCTGCGATCGCTCGATCTGGAAGTGTCCGGCGGCGAGGTGTTTGGGTTCTTGGGGCCGAACGGCGCGGGCAAGTCGACAGCGATCCACCTGCTGCTGGACTTCATCCGGCCCTCTGAAGGTGCCGCGTTCCTCTTTGGGGTGCCGACAAGTCGCTCCCGTGTGCGCCGAAGAGTGGGGTACGTTCCGGAAACCGTTAGGCTTCCCCGATACTACACCGCTCGGGGACTGCTGGAGTTTCAGGCGGGCTTGGCCGGGATCGGGTGGCCTGAGCGCGCGAGGAGGGCTTCCCGGATGCTCGAGACCTTAGGCCTGGCGCACGCTGCCGGCCGGCTCTTGTCGGGCTACTCGAAGGGAATGCTGCAGCGGCTCGCGCTGGCGCAGGCGCTGATCGCTGAGCCGGACTTGCTGATCCTCGACGAGCCGACGTTCAACCTGGATCCGCAAATGCGGAAGCATGTGCGGGATCTGCTTCTGGAGGCGAAGGGCCGCGGGGCGACGGTCTTCATCAGCTCGCACATCCTGTCCGAGGTTGAGGCGGTTTGCGACCGCGTGGGCATCTTGGCCGATGGGGTCCTGAGACGTGTTGGTACGCTGGCCGACCTGTCGGCTGGGGGCAGGTCCGAAATCGTAGTGCGCGAACTCCCGCCCACAGCGATCGAGGCCCTCTCCGTGACGGGTGCGCGGGTCGTCCTGAATGGCCGGAAGGCGACGATCGCCTGTGACGGCCCGGATCAGGAAGCCGAGGTGCGAAGTGTGCTGGAGGCGGGCGGGGCAGCCGTAGAAGCCGTCCACGCGCGCCCCCAATCGCTCGAGGAGATCTTCCTCCGCGAAGTCGGCCCGGAGGCGGGACCGTGAGAGCGATCCTGCTGATCGCCGCCGACAGTGTCCGGTGGATGCTGCACCGGCGCCTCCTGGTGGCTGCGGCCGTCGTGGCGCTGGGCATCACATCGCTGGCCTACTTCGTATCTGGGGAGATTCGGGACTCGATGGCCGAACTGGGGCCCGACGAAGTCGGTGCCGACCTCGGGGGCGGGATGGTGCTCACACTCTTCTTCGGCCTGGCGGAGCTGGGCGGGACTCTCGTGACACTGCTGATCAGCAGCACAGCAGTCGCTGTCGAGGCGGCCAGCGGCGCGGTCCGGCCCGTGCTCGCAAGGCCCGTCTCGCGCACCGAGCTCGTGATTGGAAGGTACCTCGGCGCGGTCGTGGGCATTCTCTGCTATTCGCTCCTGATGGGGATCGTAGTGTACGCGATCAGCGTTGCCGACGACCTCGACTTGGGGCTGCCCGCGCAGCTTGCGCCTTGGCTGATGGCCTGCGACAACCTGATGCGGGGATCCGTGGCCGTCCTGCTTTCGCTGCTGACGCGTCCGGCGATAGCGGCCGCAGTCGCATTCTTCGCAGGGGCGGGTTGGTTCTCCCCGCCAAATCCGCTGTATTTCGTGCTGCCAAGCTACGACCGCTTCAGCGCCTCCACGCTTGTCATGGAGGGTCGCATCCTCACCTTCGGGGAACTATCCGCCCTGACGCTGTACGCACTGGACGTATCGGCCATCTTCCTTCTGCTCTCGATCTGGCGCTTCCGCCGCATGGAGCTGGCGTAGGCAGCTGCGGCGAGTGTGCAGAAGGCCGTCGGGAAGGCCGGCCGGCCAGCGGGCCCCGCTCAGCCTGGCCCTGCCGGAGGTGTCTCGTCGACGGGCATGCCGGCCCGGCACCAAGCGCGCCAGCCGCCCGCCAGTGACAGGACGTTGCGATAGCCCATACGCTGCAGCGCGTCGGCAGCCAAAGCCGACCGGTAGCCACCTGCGCAGTACAGCACCATCTTGGCGTCCACGTCGGGCATGACTTGCTCTATGTCGCGCTCGATGACGCCCTTGCCGAGATGGATCGCTCCCCTAGCTCGACCGGCGTTCCACTCGGACTCCTCGCGCGTGTCGACGAGGGTGAACGCCGAGCCGCCGTCGAGCTCCTCTCGGACTAGGTCCACGGTGATCTCGCGGACGCGGGACTTCGCGTCATCGACCAGCGCCAAGAAGCGGCTGGAGTGCTTCACAGGGAGTTCAGAACTCGTACTTCACGCCTAGACTGCGCTCGACTTCGGCGGTTGGGACCATATCGATCGCGTCCCACGGGCAACCGTCCAAGAACGTGCCGTCGGGCCCCTTTGAGATGCACTGCTTGCAGCCGATGCAAGTCTGCCCGTCCACTTCGATGCGTCCGAACGGGGGATGGTCCTCGTCAGGGATCCAGTACATGCACTCGTCGACCGGGCAGTATTCGACGCACACCGGCGAGCCGGCGCAGCCCGTGCAGTTTTCGTTGGTTACCGCGAGCAGTTTGGGCTTCTTCTTGCGGTTGCCCGTCATGGTCCCTTCGGACCATGGCCACTCTTTCTCGTGCGGTGCCGGCAGCGGCGTGAGGGCCGCTATGCGGGCCGCCTCGAGCTTGGCCTTGCGCCTGCGTTCGGCAGCGGCGGCCTTGCGACGGGCCCTGGCTTCGGCTGAGCCCCCGCGGGCGGCCCGGCGCTTCCTCGGTAGGCGTGGCATAGTTTGTTCCCGGGCTGCCCCGGAAACCCAATATAGCAACTCCGTCGCCGGGCGTGCCGCTCCCGACCGCGACAATGGGTGATGCCCCTCCCGGTGTCGCCGCGATTCGAGATTGTCGCCGAATGCCCCCACACGCGTGCCAGGGCGGGTGTGCTGCACACTTCCCACGGGCCTGTCGAGACACCTGTATTCATGCCGGTCGGCACTCAGGCCACTGTCAAGGGACTTACCCCGAGACAGCTTGAGAAAGAGATCAACGCCCGCATCCTGCTTGCGAACACCTACCACCTGTGGCTGCGCCCTGGGGCGGCAACGATCCGGGAGGCTGGCGGCCTGCATTCGTTCATGCGCTGGCCGCGGGCGATCCTGACCGACTCGGGCGGCTATCAGGTCTTTAGCCTGGCCAACCTGCGCAAGGTGAGCGAGGACGGTGTGGAGTTTCGCTCGC
>JAJDWM010000370.1 GCA_022825595.1 Bryobacterales bacterium
GCCTTTCCCGGCGCTGTCCGGGACCGCCAAGGATGCTTCCGCTCGGCTGAAGGCGGCACAATATTTCTCGACGAGGTGGTCGCGCTCAGCAGCGAGACCCAGGCCAAGCTGCTGCCGGTCATCGAGGGACACGAGTTTGCCCCCGTCGGCGCCGACACACCGATCCATGCGGACGTGCGCATCTTGGCAGCCTCGAACGCCGACCTCCCAACCGCCGTGTCTGAAGGCCGGCTCCGCGAAGACCTCTTTCACCGCCTCAACGTGATCCAGATCGAAGTGCCTCCACTCCGGGAGCGCCCCGAAGACATTCCGCTCTTGGCCGAGGAATTCCTGAACCGGGCGTGCCGGCAGCACAGCAACCACTTCCTCGATCGCAATCGCCGCTCCACGCTGCGGTTTACCCCAGAGGCAGAGGGAGCCATGCGCACCTATCGCTGGCCGGGCAACGTCCGCGAGCTGCGCAATGCAGTCGAGCGCGCTGTCGTCCTGACCACAGACGAGGAGATCGGGCTGGCACTGCTCCCTAAGTCGATCCGGGGTGAGGCCCCGTCGAGACCGGAGCTGCCGATTGGCAGGCAGTCAAGACAGGCCGGCGAGAGCCTGTCGGAACTGGTGGAGCGCTTCGAGCGCCAAGTCCTCGAAGAGGAGCTGGCAGAGCACGGGTACAACCAGACCGAGACGGCCAAGGCCCTGCGCATGGCCCTGTCCACCCTTAACCAGAAGGTGCAGCGGTTGGGAATAGACACCAAGCGTCGGCGCAAGGGCGCGACCTAGGTCGCAAGTTCTGGCGCCGGTCTATCTGGCCTCGCGGAACTCCTTGTACATACCCAACGCGCGGGCTCGGGCCTGCCGATGGTCAACGATCGGGGCAACGCCAGCTTCGCCCGGGCCATAGCCGGTTGACCCCGGCAGCCAACGTCTGCGATAGATCCCTTCCGGGTCGAAACGCTGTCCCTGCAGTATCGGATTGAAGATCCGAAAGTACGGAACAGCGTCGGCGCCGCAGCCCGCCACCCACTGCCAATTCGCGGGGTTCTGAGCCGGGTCGGCGTCCACCAGCCGATCCCAGAACCAGCGCTCCCCGGCCCGCCAGGGCAGCAGGAGGTGCTTGGTCAGAAAGGAACCCACGGCCATCCTGACCCTGTTGTGCATCCAGCCGGTTACCGCCAGCTGACGCATGCCGGCGTCAATCAACGGGTACCCGGTGGCACCGTTCTGCCAAGCCTCAAGAAGTGCGTCGTCGCGGCGCCAAGGGAACCGCGAGTAGTCCTTCCGGAAGGGACGCTCGGCCAGATCGGGCGCCTGCAGCAACAGGTTGGCGCAGAAGTCCCGCCAGACCAACTGCCGCAGGAATGCGGACATTCCACGCCCGGGGCCGTCTTGGCCGCATCGCAGTTTCACGGCATGCCAGACCTGCCGAGCTGAGATCTGTCCGAACGCGAGGTACGGCGACATTCTGGAAACACCATCTAGATCGGGGCGGTCGCGGCGCTCATGGTACTCGTCTATCCGTGACTCCAAGAACGCGGACAGCACAAACTTCGCAGATTGGCTGGCTGGCGCCCAAGCCTCGCTCAGTCCGGACCTGCGGGACTGGGACGGCGGCAGCAGCTTCAGGTCGCGAAGCGCTTCTGAAGAGAGTGGGATCGCAGGAGCGGCCGGGGCCAGCCTGGCAGGCGGGGCTGCCAGAGGCCTCGGGGGATCCCCCAGCCTGTTCATTGCGCGGTAGAACGGGGTGAATACCCGGAACAGGCCGCCGCTCTTTGTGCGGACCTCTCCGGGCTTTCGCAGGTAGCCCGACTCAAACGTGCGGCATCGAAGGCCGCGCCGCTCCAGTTCCCGGCTGAGCGGTCCGTCCGCTAGGGCCCCCGCGGCGGTGCAGCGTCGATTCCAGTGGACGTCTCGCACCCGTGCACATCCCGCCACATCCATCACCTCGTCGAGCTCGGAGCCCTTCCGCAAGACCAGGGGCACTCCGAGGTCCGCCAGTTCCAGCCGAAGGTCCATCAGCGCATGGTGCAGCCACCAGCGGGCAGCTTCCCCGAGGGGGCGCCCGTCGGCGTTGTCGTCCAGGACGTAGAGTCCGAGGGCGGGGCCGGCTTCGAGTGCGGAGATCAGGGCCGGGTTGTCTTCTACGCGTAGGTCCCGCCGGAAGATGACCAGTTGCAGAGGCGGACCGACGTCCACCTTCACGGATGCCTTCCCCTGAAGGCGACGGTAGGCCGGCGCCAGGACCGTGAGGCTTCGAAGCGCCGCCCAAGCGCTAGTGAGGCAGCCCCCTCTGGGAAAGACCGGAAGACCCTCACCGATCTCCTTCATCGATGCCGAGCACTCTGAGGTAGAAGGCCAGCTCGCAGTCGAGAGTCCTGCGGATAGTCGCCTCGTCCCGGAATCCGTGCGCCTCATTCTCGAACCACTCGTACTCGACGTCACCGCCGCGTGCCCGCAGGGCACTGACCATCTCCTCGGTCTGGCTCACTGGCACGACGGTGTCAGCGGCCCCATGGAAGAACAGCACCGGCGCCGTGATCTCCTCCACCGCTCGCAGCGGCGATCTCTCGCGGTACACGCTCGCCTTGGCGGGCCACTCCCCTACCAGAGTCTCGTGATACCTCGACTCGAACTTGTGCGTTCCCTCCGTCAGATCCGTCAGGTCGCACAGGCCAAAGTAGCTCGTGCCAGCTGCGAAGGTGTCCCGGAAGGCGAGGCAGCAGAGCGCACTGAACCCGCCCGCGCTCGATCCCTTCACAAGAATGCCGTCCGGGCGTGCGTAGCCTGCGCTCACGCAGTGGCGGGCCGCGCTGACCGCATCCTCAACCTCCGCCACGCCCCACTGCCCGCAGAGCCGCTCGCGGTAGCGACGGCCATAGCCCGTGCTCCCACTGTAGTTGAGATCCAACACTGCGAAGCCCCGAGTCGTCCAGAACTGCACCGTTAGCGAGAGCGCGTCCGTCGCAGCGGCCGTGGGCCCTCCGTGGAAGCGGATGATCAGCGGCGGCCGCTCGCCCGCTGGGGGGCGGAAGTCCGGATTTCGGGGACGATACAAGAAACCGTAGACCTCTCGTCCCTCGGCCGCGGGAAAGCGAATAGGCACAGGCACGGAGTAGAAGCGCGCCAAGCCTGGCTGCAACGGCACCGATCGCTTCACCACCTCCACGCCGCCCTTGGCCAAGTCCAGGCGCACGAGAGCGGGCGACGCCCCGGGAGACGCACCCCGAAAGGCCACACGAGGGCCGTCGACTGCCAGGCCCTCAATCTGACTGTAGGGCGTCTCCACCGGCTCGAGAAGCCCGTCGGCAGTCACGATTCCGAGCTGCCATCGGCCGCTCTCGCAGTACGCCGCGACGATGCGGCCGTCTCCAAGGAAGCCGTAGGTCGACATTCCGAACACCCACTGAGGAAGGCCGAAGTCGGCGCGCCGCTCCAGCAGCGGCCGACACCGTCCGTCCCATCGGTACAGGTTCCAGAACCCCGTCCGGTCCGACACGAAGTGCAGGTCGCCCTCGGGCGACCACTGCGGCTGGAAGATGGACTCGCGACTGCCTCCGGCCACTAGGGCCGGATCTCCGATCGTGCCATTCTTGCGTCGCTCTCCCACCCACAGCTCCGTGCCGTCCCACGGCATGTTCGGGTGCGCCCACTGAAGCCAGCAGAGGCGCTTGCCGTCCGGGCTCAGCCGCGGATTGGAATAGAAATCCGATCCCGTTAGGAGCTGGCGGGGCGCGCGGTCGACGCCATCCAGGTCGATCGCGCCGATCCAGTTATCAGGCTCGTCGCAGGAACTGGATCGGTCCTCTACGACTGCCAGCACCTGGCGGTGCCTCGTGTAAATCGCTAGGTCAGCGTAGCGCCACGGGCCCTTGGCCGTGAGCGGGTGCGGGTCGCGGCCGGGGATGAGCCGATAGAGTCGATTGTCTGCGGCGTGAGAGCAGCAGACGATGCCGTTACGGACGGCGTAGGCACCGCCGCCGTACTCGTGCACCCTGGAGCGCACGCTCCAAGGTTGAGGCGTCAGTTCGGCGACTGCCCCTCCGCCAAGGTTGCGGCGGACCAAGGACGTGCGGCCACCTTCGGTCGGCCGGCTCTCAAGCCAGTACAGACTGCCACGGTCAATCTGGGGCGATCCCAGCCGTATCGACTGTCCAGAGACTAGCCTCGAAGAGATCGGCGACGTCCACGTGCCGTGTGGCGCGAGACGACCCTTAGTCACTGGGCGAGCACCCACGCGCCGTGCGCCAAGGTTGGTCGCTGCCTTGGGCCGTCAGTGGACAGACGTGCCCGGGAGGCGGTCCAGAAATGCCTTGACCAGTTGCCGGTTGTCCTTGTCGTCCAGCTCCTTCTTGAGCAGGTGCTCGGCGGCCCGGATCGCGAGCCCGGCGGCCTCCCGCCGCAGGTCAGCGATGGCCGCGACCCGCTCGGCCTCCAATTGACGGCGGCCCTGCTCGACGATCTTGCGGGCCTCTTCCCTGGCGTCCTCGCGCGCCTGAGAGCGAACGCGCTCCGCGTCCTGCTTTGCGCGCGCCACAAGCTCTTGGGACTTCCGCAGGGATGCATCCATAGCCGCCCTGTTCTCGGCGATGGCCTTCTTAGCGTCGGCCTTGGCGCGCTCGGCCTGCTCCAGAGAGTCTCGGATGCGCCCTTCGCGCTCGTCGATCGCCCCCAGAATGGGACCCCAAGCGAACTTTCGCAGCAGCAGGAATGTGACCAGAAAGGTGACGGCAGTCCAGATCAGCAATCCGGGCTGCATGCTGAGCAGAGGGTTCTCGGCTGCCATGGGGATCTCCTCGCGGACGGTGTGCGGCTAGTCCGCGCCTAGAACAGTAGGGCGACGAACAGGACGCCAAGCCCGATGACCGCGACTCCCTCGAGCAGGAAGAGCGGTAGCTGGAACGCGGCGCGTATGTCCTTCGCCGCCTGCGGCTGCCTTGCGATGCTCTCCACCGCGGCTGCGGTGAACTTACCGATGCCAAGGCCGGCACCGATCACGATGATGCCCGCGCCGACGGCGGCGCCGGCGTCGCCGTCCAACAGCTGGGCAGAGGCAATGGCTGGCATGGCGAGCAGAATCATTGCGCTAAGCAGGACGTTCGTGGTTCTCATAGTTTGGTTTCCTCCGTTGGGAACAAGTGTGGATGTTTCAGGTCTCAGTGCTCTTCGGCGACCAGCATGCCGACGTACAGGGCCGTCAGCAGCGTGAAGACGTATGCCTGGATGAAGGCGACGATTAGCTCCAGCAACATGATCGCAGCCGCCAGCGGCACAGACACGGTCGCCAGCGCGATGCTCTGGAACAGGATGATGAATCCCAGAATGATCATGATCACGATGTGGCCCGCCGTCATGTTGGCGGCCAAGCGGATCATCAGCGCCGCTGGCCGGACGAGCATCGAGATCACCTCGAGGAAGATCACCAGCGGCGCGATCGGTAGCGGAGTGCCCGAGGGCACCATGTGCCGGACATAGCCTACCGGTCCGAGGGCGTACATCCCTGTCAGGACGAACACCAGAAAAGAAATGATGGCTAGCGACCCCGTCACATTCAGGTTGCTGGTCGCGGTGAACCCTCCCGGGACGAGGCCCAGCAGGTTGCACGTGAGGATGAACAGGAACAGCGTAAGCAAGAACGGCGTGAAGCGCCGTCCCCATTTCTCTCCCATATTGGCGATGGCGATGTCGTCCCTGACGAACAGCACCAGCATCTCGACGGCGTTCATCATGCCGTTGGGGACTTCCGTGCCGCTCCGTGGGCGGCGGAGAAGGACGCACAGCCCGAGGATCAGGATGGCCGAGGCGATCAGCATCATGAAGACCGCCTTTGTGATGCCGAAGGACTCGACCAAAGGGTGCAGCCACTGGTCCAGCCACGCAGGCAGGTGCAGTTCGCTGTCCGCGATGTGGTGCATGATCTCTTCGGACAGCCCACCGCCGGAAGCCGCGAGCAGTGCGAGAGGCGCTTGGAGACTCAGCACCTTTCGAAGTACCTCTCATAGCGGATGCCCTCAGCCACCTGCGCCAGCAGGTACCCGAAAAGCAGGGGCAGGACGAAAGCCGGGCCGTCGCCCACTCCTCCGGAGAGTGCCCAAGCGGTCAAAGCCAATACCCAGAGCGTCCGCAGGGCTGCGCCGACGGCGAGGGCACGGAAGAGACTCCGCTCCAGCACAGATGCCCCAAAACGGAGCACAGCTTCCGAAAGGGCCACGCTGGCCAAGCCGCATGCGAGTCCGATCGGTACTAGCGGGCTCATTGCTACTTCCACATTCCCCTGGCCAAGTTGTAGAAGCCTGCCAGGATCCCCAGAAAGAGCCCCGCCACTGCGGCCGCAGGGTTCCAATCCCAGCGATCCCCTATCCAAGCGCCCACCAGCAAGCCACCCAGCACGGTGCCACTCAATGACAGGGCTGCCGTGGCGGCGGCGCTAGGAGGTCGGAAGGGAACCGGCACTTCCCAACTGTCAGCGGGGACGGATACGGGAGCCTACGGGCAACGGACAGGAGCAGTGCCCTTGACTTGAGAATACCAGAATCCGCCTCGGCTCGACAAGGGAGCATGGCCAAATCGCCAAGGCGATCTGCGGCTCAGCGAGAGGGCAGATTCCAGCACGCTGCACCCAACGGGAGCGACCCGGACACCGGGATCATTGGAAGGCGGCCTGAGGGGATCTCGGCCGGGAGGCCTGCTGCCCCCACGGCGACACGCCACCTAGCAACAGGCGTCCCCTTCGCCACACCGGAACTGGACCGCACCCCTGGTTGGGAACAGCTGGCCCACCACTTGGGGCTGCGGAATCACGATGGCCCACGCTCAGCGCGCTCTGTCACGCATGTGGTCAACGGTTGGCGCGTGTTGACGCTGCGCATGCCGCCGTGCCGCTCGCGCGATCGGACGAGTTGCAGGGTACCCAGCCTCGCTGGCCCAATACTCGATACGCTTGCAGACGGCGCAGCTCTTCTCATCGACGAGATTGATGCGAGTATTCATCCAGACCTTGTGGTCCACCCGATTGACCTCTTCCAAGACCCTCAAACCAACCAACTACGCACAGCAGGTGCGCAATGTACACGCTACAAGAATCCTAGGCAACCCCGAGCCTCGGGCACTTAGGAGCGACAAGGCATAGTTCGCGGAGAGGAACAAGAATGGCGCTGCATCCCAGCATTCCTTGGCTGATTCCCACCCTTGCCGCGGTGAGTCAATTGAGCGTCGTCACTCAGGTGGGCGTTACGGAGGGAGCCCAGTGGCAGACGAGGTCGACGCTGCCAGGCTGCAGGCAGCTGGCGACAGCCTTGGCGATGGCGCTGCCCAGGTCGCACATGGGGCGACCCGCCAGCCGAAGGCCGCCAGGGTCGTATCGATGGCCGAGCGCGTTTTCTCGGAACGGATGCAGACGGCGTCCAGCACCCAGCGCGGGCTTGCAGTGTGCCGGTGGCGAGCTTGCGGGTCTTCGTCTTCTCTGGACACCCAGTTCGCCGCTGCAGCCGGGGCAGTGGCGGACAGATCGGAAGAAGTCGATCACGGGCAGGCCCTGCCGTGTAAAGCGTGCGCCGGATGCGGTGCGTGGGCCAGCCGGGTTACGGGAAGCAGGTCTCGAGTAGGATCAGCGGGCTTCAGGCCCCCGTTTGTTGGCTACCTGTTCAAGGTCGAAGCTCTGCAGGAGGCCCGTGATCTTATCCAGACGGATGGGGTGGGGGTGGCCCCGCAAGCGGTGTGCCAGCTGTGCCGGGGAAAAGTGAGGGTTGCGGATCAGGACCTCGATCACCAGCGAAGGGTCGAGGTCGGCACGGGCCTCTCGGATGCTGCTGTTGTGGGCTTGGCGATGCCGCCTGGCAACTTCCGGGTCGGCGGACAGGTAGACCTAGACGCCATCGCTGCAATCGCGCCGGATGCGCTTTTTCTGCGCCCTTATTCTGCACGGGCAACATCAGGCAGGCGTGGGACGGCACGTGCAGCAGTGAGCGCGGTTCCCCGGGAGTCCAGCCGACTTCGGCCTCTTGGACAAGGCGGGTGACCGTGGCGGTGAGGCTGCCGTCGCGCGAGAGGGCGGATTCGAGGCGGACCAGGCCGAAGTGGTCGAAGCGCCGGGGATCCGCGTGGGTGTAGAAGCGGCGATTGTGGCTGTCCCTGCGCGGGTAGAGAACGGCGCGCACGTGGCGGGTGGGATGCCCCGTCGAGGGCGACCTTGAGCTGCGCGAAGGTGAGTGGGGCCGGGCCAGCCAGGGCATCAGCAAAGGCCTTGGGGGAGCATGTGGGTATCAGGATCAAGTACAGACCGACGCTTGGTCAACTATGCATCACTCGCGCATGTATGAGGCTGCAACCCTCCAAGAACCCATCCGGTCCGGCAGGAATCAAGCCCAATGGCCCCTTGAGCACAACCAAGATGCGAGAGTACGCTAAGTGAACGAGTCACTGCCGACGGGGCCAAGGCAGCCCAATCGGCAGAAACAGGGAATCGGTCGTGGAGTTTGTTGATCTGGCTATGCTAGCCGCACGAGAGTACGCAAACCTCCGGCGCGAACAGTAGCAGCAAGGGCCACGGTCCTCTTGACTTGATGCAATTCGAGGCCATGCATGGCATCATGCGCTTCTGCAGGCACAGGACACCTCCGGCCTCTCAGCGGAAGCTCTCCAGTCCTCCTGGCAACGTACCTGTCCAGTCGGCTCTACCGCCCTGCCGATCCCTGACACGGTAGGAGACGAGGTGTGCCCAACGGGTCTCAGCAGCTGCCCGCAGCCGGGCTCCGTACCTTCGAGGGCTCACTCTCGGAGGGTACGGGCACGAAACCAGCCTGACCACAACCCGCCACCAGCTAGATCGTCGCTCTCGCCACTCGCCATACCCTTGAATGACTGGATCGGGCCGGGCAGTAGCGTTGGCAAGCCAAGTTCAGCGCCAACGCATGGTAATATGCAAATGCAATCGGCATTCTGAACGGAGTAGAGAACATCGTGGTTCGTTGCATGAGGCACCAAACATGCAGGTGTTCTGGCCTTGGCAGGACTCGAACCTGCATCGTCCCGTTAGCTAGTCAGGTCCTCTTTCCGTTTGAGTCTCAGGACCAAGGGTCATGGGGGGATCGCTCACTCCATCGCACCCAAGAGCCCATTAGAATCCTCGATGGAGTGACCAGCCCATGAAGAAGGAGCGCCATCCCAAACCTTCTCGGGGTAGGTCGGCCAAGTACGCCATGACTGAGCCCTTCCCTGAGCTTGTGGACCGTGTGCTCAAGGCGTTTCTATCAGATCCCTCCAAGAAAGGACTGGAACTGGCTCAAGCACAGGCCTACGGAAAGGAGTAAGACCAAGTGAGCAATGAGCAGTTGGTTTTCGCAATCGTCGGAACAGCTGCCAGTGTTCTGACCCTCTGGTGGAGAATGTACAAGCACTTGGACAAGAAGATAGATTCTACCAAGAGTGATCTTGGGAAACTCGGTGCATCCATCAACAGAATGGAGGGTAGATTCCAAGGACAAGACTACTCTATTTTCTCAACTGTACTCAAGGAGATTGCGGCCCAAGGAGACACCAAATGACCACTGACAAACAAGAGCACTTGGAGGGTCAAGTAATGGCACTCCAAATGGTTGTCATGATGCTGTACGCTTCCCAGCCGATGGGGAGCCAGAAGGAACTGGACAAAGCTGTTCCAAATCTCCTGAATAACCTCATGGAAGGACTGCTGCCAAAATCTGATCAATATTTGGCCGGCATTAAGTCTGTCCTGCATAGCTTTACTGTTGCAAGCAGCACGGCCGATGAGATCTGGGATGCCAAACAGCACTCATCCTCTCCCCAAGAGGGAATCATTGCCCGAGCAATGCGGCAAAAGCACCCCGACGCGTAATCTAAGTCCCTGTGCCTAGTGTGGGTCACTAGCTTTGTGGTCCCCACATCAGGCCTGCCGCAGCCGGGTAGGTAGGGTCGTTCCCGAGCCCCACCCCTCACATATCCCGAGCGTTAGGGTCCGATGCACTCAGTTCCTCTCACTGGAGACTTAGTCAAGCGGCATAAATCGACCGTGCGACCCGAGCGGACGGTGGCGGATGCTGCCGAAGCAGTTCCTGCACGCGGTCCCAGTTGACGGTGCCATCGGACCTGTCCCGATGGCTCCCGTGGGAGATGGACACAAGCAGCGCATGTAGGAACTTCGGGCACCTCCCATACGCTTGTGGACCCCGGCCAGCGGGCCGCCAGCGGCAGCGCCGGCTCCCGCCCCCGGCCGCACTTTCCCGCGCGCAGCTTGACACGCCGCTCAGGCCAGTTCGCGATCGTCCCTACGACACTCGCCGACCTTCTCAGGCTGGAGCCTGAACGCGGCGAGCGAAGCCACCCTGCACCTGCAGGCCGCACCTTCACCCATCCGCGCCTTCCCTCCCCTTGGTACTCGCGAGGGCCAGTCTCTCAGGCCCCGAATACCCCCCGGACTGAATGCTTATGTTTATGTGTCTCGCACGGTCAGGATTGCCCCAAGCGTGTAACGTAATCCCTCACCGTCACTAAATTGCTACTCTCCTTATCCAACATCAGTGAGAGCGGACTTCTTCCTCTTAATGTAGGGTGCTCTTCGCGGAGCCACTCATTCTCGGCCCGCCGATCTCGGAAGACAGATCGCAGCACTGTCCAGATCCAGATGAGATGGGCTACCCTAGCCTGAAGAGACTCCGCATCGTCCTCCAGTCTTAAAGAACCGTCAAGGATCCTAGACACGTGACCAGAATCTGTTGATGTGAATCCCAGCAGTGGGACCAAGTCGGTCTCACTCAAGTGCCAATAGTCTCGCAGTTTAAGGAGGAACTTGATCGGCGCAGACACTGTCTCATTGTGAGCTGTCTTGGCAACACGTGAAGCAGAAGGATTGACCCAGACCCTGAACTCTCCATCGTCGGCCCGAATTACCGCATGGGAAGCATCTCCATCATCTGTGTTACCGAGGTCTCTTACTGAACCTGGCCAACGACCGTATACAGCCACAGTAGACCCAGACCCGTGGGCACCGTCCCGTGATTGCATTGCTGCTAGCCTCAATTCTCGGTCATCGGGATGAGAACGACAGGACCATCGGGCCATCTACCACCTCTCTGCCCATCCGAATATCCCTTTCCGCCGCCTGCTCCACCAGCGATCACGGCAAGTGCGCGCGAGTTCTCTCGCCGCCCTATCAATGTCTGGGACTCCAGAATCCGCACAAAGTCCGCTCTGCTGGGCGAGCGCACGGCCACGATTCGACATCATCCCACATGCGCACGCCCGTACTATCGGCGACCTGCGGACCGGAGGCTGGTAGAAGTCCCGACTGCGAGACGACATTTGGAAGTGTGCCGGGAGCGCGCGGGTAAGTAACGGACAGCCGCAAATCGAACAGATGCCGTCCGGGCCTACAAAGAGTCCTGCGATTCAGTGTGCCAAGGCCGTTCTGCGGCAATGGGCGGGAGCGGACTCTCTCGACTCAGGTGTCGCCGGCAACCATCTCATCCACTTCCAGCACCGGCTCCCGGACGCTCGCCTGCCCCTCGGGGATGAACGGCCTGACGGCAAAGACAGGCTCGTTCACGTCCTTCATCATCCCGTGCCCTTCCCCGACCAAGCCGAACGGACTCCCCGGCAAGTCAGAACTTCCGGCTTGCACCTCAAGCGCCGCACGGGTGACATCCGGACCAGGCGCCAATGGCGAGAGTACTTGGCTCCGCAGCACACACGTCTGTGCGCATGAACGGGCAAGTCACTGCCCGGTCTCGGAGACCGTCCCGCGACGGGGGCTAGGTCCGCTGACGCTACCGAAGCGCGGCCAGGACGGACTCTCCGGCCAGATCGATGAACCGCTGCGGCAGCACTCCGATCAGGACTGTCAGCACACCGCTCCCGACCAAGACCACGCGACTGCCGAAGTTGAGGTCTAGGCTAGCCGGAGTTTCTCCAGACTCGCCAATCCAGCAGGCGCGGATGATGCGGAAGTAGTAGTAGGCCGAGACTGCAACGTAGAGCGCCGCAAACACCGCCAAGAAGTAGTAGCCCTCGGCCAAGATCGCAAGGAAGATGTAGTACTTGCCGTAGAAGCCGGCCATCGGCGGGATTCCCGCAAGCGACAGCATGAAGATCGCCACGAGGATGGCATGTCCCGGGGAGCGGGCGGCCAGCCCGTTCAGGTCATCCACCTCTTCGGCCGCCTCTCCGTCACGCCGCAGGGCCGTGACCAAGGCGAACGCGCCGAAATTCATGAACACATAGGCAAGCACGTAGATCGCGATGCCCCGCAGGCCAGCTTCGTTGAAGGCCACCAGTCCGAGCAGGATGTAGCCGCCGTGCGCCACCGAACTATACGCCAGCAGCCTCTTGAGGTTGGACTGGGTGATCGCAGCAAGGTTGCCGACGGTCATAGTGATCAAAGCGATCATTCCCAGCAGCGGCACCCATGCTTCGCTTGCGCTCGCGTAGGCCTCCGTGAACAGGCGGATCATGAGCGCGAACGATGCTGCCTTGGACGCCACTGAGACATACGCGGTCGTTGGCGTCGGCGCCCCCTCGTACACGTCGGGCGCCCACATGTGGAACGGGACCGCCGAGATCTTGAAGAACAGGCCGACGGACGTCGTGATCAGGGCCAGCACGACGGCCCAGTTGTCCGCGCCGCTGGCGGCGACCACGTCCCCGACAGCCGCCAAGTTGGTGGAGCCGGAGATGCCGTAAAGGATCGAGAGCCCGTAGGCCAGAAGGCCGCTGGAGAAGGCCCCGAGGATCAGGTACTTGATAGCCGCCTCGTTGGAGCGCTTTGATTGGCGCAGGAACCCAACCAGCACATAAAAGCTCAGCGCCATTGTCTCGAGCGCCACGAAGAGTACGACTAGGTCGTGGCCTGTCGCCATCAGCGACATTCCCGCCTGGGCGAACAGCATCAATGCGTAGTACTCGCCCCGGTGCTCGCCCTCGGCTTCCATGTAGCGCGCCGTCATCAGCACGGC
>JAJDWM010000534.1 GCA_022825595.1 Bryobacterales bacterium
CGAAGATCGACGGGGTCGAGCAGCAGCGCCCGGACGTCGACGTACCGGCGGTTGGCGGCCGCGGCGACCTGCTGTGCGATCTCGCTCTTGGCCGCTCCGGGCGGCCCCCAGACCATGGCCGGCTGGCGGGCCTCGACCAACAGGGCGAGCACCTCTGCGAGCTCGCTGGGGCGAAGCGTGTAGTCGGCGGAAATCTTCTCGGGTAGGGACATGCGCAAACCTCCGTTGGCGGGAAGTCGGCGCGGCGCGGTCTCTCTCGGGACCGTCCGGCCGCCCCCGCCGGAGGTCCCCTCCACCTTTTTATGCGTTGGAACGCACGGCACGGATCGCAGGAGGAGTTGGGCGGCGAGGCATGGACCGATGCTCCTTCGGCGTCCCGATTGCCCGTTCCTCGCTCAATCGGATAGGCTGTAGATCGCCCGGAGAACTAGCGGGTGGGACCAACGATTGCGCGGGACGCCGGACGCGGTCTGCTGTGCCGACGTTACGGCCTCGAGAAAGGGGACGGGAAATGGCTACGGACCTGAAAGACAGCGTGAAGAGAGAGATCGACCGGTTGAGGAAGGAACTGGACACCACCACGGGGCGAGTCGCCGCGTTGCAGGAGGAGATCAAGAGGCACGAGGTGGTTCAGGACCTGCTGGATGGACGAACGACCGGCAAGGGGTCCCGGCAGGGCCGTTCCGGGGTAGGAGCTTTCAAGCGGGGGCCGCGCGGTGCGATGATCGATTGGACGGCGGTTCTCGCGACATTACCGAACCGGTTCACGCTGGATTCCCTGCTCGCCCACGAGACGGCGGGCGAGAAGAATCGAGCCTACCTCAGGCAGGTAGTCTCCCGGTGGTCCAAGGAAGGCCGGATCAGGCGCACCGGCCGGGGCACGTATGAGAAGACCTGATTCTGGATGGTACCGACGGAGCCTAGTCGGTATGCATCCGAAAATCGCCGCTACTCGAACCAGGACGTTGGCGTGTGGCGAACGATTCGCGTTTCAACGGTCAGCCGGCTACCCTCGGATACCGTTTTCCACAATGGCCGCAAGCGACGGAAGGACAAATATGGTGGCGACAACCGTAAACCGTAGAAACGTGGCGCTCAAGGAGGCCATGACCAAGACCCCGCCTTGTCCGAATCGACTGGGCTCCAGAGGAAGGTCGTGGCCTCAGTGATAGATCAGCTCGGAGTGGTCATCGAGCGTCACATCAAAGGACGCGGGGTGGGAACGTTCACGCCTCCCGGCCTGCTGAAGATCGAGGTGGTGCGCAAGCCCGCGACAAAATTCCGGTTACGTTACGGAATGCTAGCGGCGGCAGTACCGGGTGCTCAGTTATTAAGTACATTTACATTTGACACCCGAAATTTTATATTCGGTTCCCCCTCGTTGGGGGAGGGGTAGACCCATGTTGCACGGCAGTTCGGAGGAGACAGCCATGAGAGTTGTATTGCGTGTTCTCAACTTGAGTATGTTATTTGTTGGACTGACCGCGATTTCGGTCAGCGCTGGCCCGCCACTAGACGATACGATTGTGATTAACGTAACTCCTTTGACGGGGCCACCCAGGGCAATTTTTAGTGTCTGGGTTGGCGAAAGAGTCATACAAATGCAAGAGCTTGAAGTGTACGGTGCTCCGACAGAGGGACAGAAGATCCGATTCTTTGCCAAGCCACATGAGGCGATTGGCCAAACCGGAAATTTCAAAAGGTTTGACGTTTCGGTGATAGGGAAATCTGGCAAATGCGAGATCAAGATAGCGCTTAACGTGCGTGGATTGACTAAAGGAGATCAATTTAGGATACAATCATCCTTGTTAAACTTTGGATTTGAGAATCTGACAATAAGTAAGCTTGCCCCACCAGGTTATTGGTCGGTGATACATGAAATACAGAACATCCCTGACGACTACAGGACTCCGTTAAGCTGGTCATGGTAATTTGCTCGATGATAAGGCGCGATGTGTACAGGTAGGGTATTCACCTGACACCAGCCGCTCCCGGTCTCGGGCATTCTAGGCGGCTTTTTGTCGATTTCGTCCTCCTTAGAGGTTTCTTGTTTTTCGGCACCCTGGTCCCAGTAGTGGTTGAGGTCGGCCAGATGCCTGCCGGGTTTGAAGCCCAGAATGACCCAGGGGTTGCCCTCGATGCGCGGCAGCTCCTCGAGCACCCGCTCCGCCGCCAGCGACAGCGGCACCAGGCGCGCCCCGGTCTTCGAATCGGCGAGCTTCAACTCGCCCGCCGCGAGATCGACGTTCTTCCACTCAAGCTCCACGATCTCGTTGCGCCGGCACCCGGTCAGCATCAGAAACCGGATCGCCGCCGCCGGGTAGACCGGCAGCGAGCCGTCCGCCTCCATCGCGTTCAGCACGTCGCCAAGGTGGCGGAACTCTGCGTCGGTGAGGAACCGCTCGCGCTTCTTCTACGGGTACTTGTGCACGGACTTGCACGGGTTGGCGTCCTCGCGCAGCTTCCACTCCTCGGCGAGGTTGAACAGCTTGCCCCCGATCTCCAGCGCCCGGTTCGCCTGGTACGGGATGTCGCGAAGCGCGTAGTGCAGGTCAGCAATGTTCCGCCGCTCGACCTCCTCGACCGCGAGATGGCCGTAGGTCGGCAGGATGACGCGCTCAAGGACGCTGCGGTACATCCGTTGCGTGCTACCTCGACATGCTGCCCGAGATAGCGCGCGGCGAGCTCGGCCACGGTCCGCGAGGACTTCCCGTGCGGATCCTCACCGCTCTTGATGCGCGCGATGGTCACGTCCGCCTCGCGCCGCGCCTTGTCGGCGGGGATCACGCCGTGGCGCCCGAGCGTCACCCGCCTCGACCGGCTCTCGTGCCGGGTCTGGACGACGTACACCTTGGCCCCCGACGGGTAGACCCTGACGCCGAAGCCCGGGAGCACATCACATAGAGGGGTGGTGGCTTGGCGTACCGCTGTCCATGCGCTTATGCGCCTGCGCGTTGACCAGCACCTCGGCGATCTTCCCGACGGCTGCTGCGACTTCCTTCCGGAATCGGTCAGACGACATCTTTTCGACCTTGCTCGCGTAGTTGTCAGAGACGTGCCTGAATTTCTTCGCTCTGGCCACGTGATCGTCCCTACTAACGAATACTCGGCTCTCGTGGACCGTTAGTGTGAGAGAGCAAGGCAGGGTGACAATAAGCAGCTCCAAGCGAGAGCGCATTAGCTTGTCGCTACCCGGGTGGGCTCTGAACACTGCACCGAACCAGAAGTTCCCTGTATATCGGCTCGAATAGACATCTATGTCGCCGATGAACGAGTACGTTGCCGGGCGACCCCTTCTCCCATCCTCTTGCCTTCCAGGGACAACCTGCATACCAAACGCAAACGGTGATCCTTGCAGAACGACGACCTTAACGATGCGCCACCAGTAAAGCACACCGGCCAGTCCTAGGACGACTGGTTCAAGCCACGCGTGGACTGTCCCCTTAAATTCGACGCTGGCGAGTTCTGCCATGCCGGGTATAAGAGCCCAAATTGTCCCGGCAATCTGCAGGTAGATCCAAATGGATCCTGCCGTGATGAGTAGCAGCCAGATCCAGAACCATACGTACGCAATACCGCCACTCCGCTTGAAACGCTGTCCGGCGCTCGGTTCGTCTCCCATGAGTCCCTCCTCGTTCTCAGTGTCCGTTGGAAATGCTGTACCTTACAGATTTGGGACTTGCCAGGCGTCACAATGATATGGAGACTGCGACGCCAACACAGGGCGCCCAAGGTGAAGCCCGAGCGATCGTTGAGCAGCCGTCCGAACAGTCAGGGGATCGCGTTTGCCGAGTGAGTGCCGAGGAAACTATAGTGGACACCGACATCCAAGAAGACCTGAAGCGCCCATACGACGAGGGGCCCCAACTAGGTCAACTTCTTACAGGAGGACGACGAATGGTCCTAGGACCGATGGCCGCGGGTGAAGTACGCTGAGCTGAATGCCAAGCAAAAAGAGATTTACAACTTTCAAAAGATCGCAGCGTTCCTCGCCGATTATGGCTTCAACTGTATCAGATTGTCCCATGACTGGAAAGGCGCGGATTTCCTAGCCTTGCATATGCCCAGCGACGACGTGATCCGGGTGCAGTTGAAGGCCCGATTGACGGTCGACAGGAAATACGAGAACAAAGGGTTATGGATCGCCTTTCCAGTCAAGGAAGATTGGTATCTGCTTGAGCACGACACACTCAGGGACATCGTTGGGGAGAGAACGCCTGCGCTCGAGAATAAGGCATAGCGACAAGACGGCCTTCTTTCGTGGCCTTCCCCGACGAAAGCGTTACTCAACGGTCTTGAGCCGTACCGGATTGGACCATGAACGACACCTCCTGGTGAGATCTTGGAGCCCCCCAAATGGCCATTTGTGCGAGAAAACGTTAACAACTCCTTTGTGAAGAACATCGGTAAGCAATCTTTGTCGGAGGTCTCTTTGAAGAAAGACCAAAAACAACACTCCGTACCCCAATTCCTTCTCCGGAAGTGGATGGGTTCCGACAAGAAGATCGGCCTTTTCCGAAAGGATGTTCCGGGCCTTCCCTTTTCCCGTCGCAGCCCAAAGGCCACGGGATTTGATCGGGGAAGCTATTCGTTTCAGGGTGTGAAAGCGGCGGAGATCAATCTGGTGGAAGAGCAGGTTATGCAGCCGATTGATGACAATGCCGCGCGGGTTATTGATAAGTTACTTGAGTCTGGCGCCGACAAGCTCTCCAGCGAAGACGTTCGATGGCTATTCATCTTTGCGGAGTCGCTCGAGATGCGCACTCCTGTGAAACTCAAGAGCATGAAGGACATGGCGCACTCCTTGATGATCGATGGCCTGGACAGCAGATCGGAGTCGGATCGAGAAATACTCGAATTCATCGAGGGCCACCCTGAGTTACATGGTAACCTACCCTTGAAGAACTTGGGCTCGATAATCTCGGATTCGGCACGAATAGTGCAGTCCGAGTTGAAATTTTGTGGAGTGGTGGACTTTACTGGCCAAAGGAACCATTTGCTCCTATCTGATTCACCGTGTATTCGGACGACCGGAGTCGCTGACCCGGGTGTGGTCTTTGCACTGCCCCTGAATCCGTGGAAGGCCGTCCTGGGATTCAAGACCATGGAGACTCAACAAAGATTCTTGGGCGATATTCCTCGCGGAAGGCTGCTTTCCCGAATCAATGAGTCCTCATTCGCTCAGACGACAAGACGCATCTATGCTCTTAACGAGACGCCTAGACGCTTCTTGGAAACGAGATTGAAGGCAGAAATGCCGAAGAGCGGGTAGAGTTCCTCGGGTGTGACAAGAAAAGAACCCACAGGGAGCCCGATGGCCGAATGTGCCCTTCACACCGTCATCAGTTGGAACCGCCGGACGCCGCAATGAGTGTTGGGAGCGAGACGACCGACTCGCAGCTTTCGAGCGCTTTCCGCATCGCGTTCGGAGTAGCGGAGGTAACGGAACGCCCGGCGGTGCCGGGCGGCTTCATCGCCAAGTCGCTTCGAAGTGTGGCGTGCAAGGAGACGTCCGATGAACATCGATGATGAAGAGGTCTGGCAGATTGCGGCTGGGGACACTAAACGGTCGTATGCGGACTTATGCCTGCGTTGGGGGGTCGTTCTATTCGGCCCGGGCGACCAAGGGCCGTGGCCCGATTGTGAGATCCCTCTTCGCAACGACGGTGAGACGCCGAGGAAAATTGGCATGATCCGCATGTACCACGAAGACATCAAATGTCACGACGTCGTTGTTCTGAGGTTGGGCGCTAGCGAGGTCTACGGAGTCGGCAGGGTAGAAGGCTCCGTGGCATGGTACGATGACTTCGGCGACATCGACGGGTGGGATATTCAGCATGTCCGTCGCGTGAAGTGGTGTTGGAAGGCTCCGAACGGTGAAGCAAAGCAGTTTCCCACGCGGACGCTCAAACGGGGTGATACGATACACAGGTTAGACCGCGCAGGGCCTGTGTTCGAATGGATATTGGGAATACCGGAGCATGACACGGAGTTGCCGGAACTTCCACTATCGTGCCGCTCCGGCCAGCGCGTCAGGCGAATGGACATACCTGAGGTCGCCGGGCACTTGTTCGATCAGGGAACAGCCGCGGGCGCGATCAATGAACTGACTGAAAGCATGCTTGGCCTCCAACAGATCGTCTCGTGGTACGGACGTAGCGATACCACGCCTTCGGAGCGCGAAACAGTTGTGTACCTTGCCGTGCCATTGCTGCGCACATTGGGCTGGACGCCCCAACGGATGGCTGTCGAATGGAACAGGATCGACATCGGGCTATTCGACAGGCTCCCACGCGCCGATGAAAACCTGGCAGTTGTCGTTGAGGTCAAGAAGCTCGGAATGTCGTGTCTGTCAGCGAACACCCAGGGCGCACAATATGCTCGCGGGTCGGGACGCGAGAGGTGCAGTCGCCTCGTCGTAACGGATGGCATCCGCTATGGCATCTATGTCAAGGAGTCGAGCGGTGCGTTTCCGGAATCCCCAACCGCGTACATGAACCTTAACCGCATGGTTCGTTCCTACCCCGTCTTGGGTTGCGAAGGGACGCCCGAGGCGCTGAGTCTGCTTGCTGCGGACTGGCGTGCGGGATAGCTGCGTCACAGGAATGGGGACAGAGCAGTCGCTTACAGTATGCGGCTTGGTGACGGTGTGAACACAAGCTCGAGATCATGTACATGGAGCGTTTTGGCCGGTGACCGCCGCCGTTCGCGAGAATCGCGCAACTTGGGGCAGCATCCCGTCGGAGCAGTCCTCGAAGTAGCCGCAACGGCCGCACACTAGGTGGCAGTGAGCCTCGGCCAGCCCCGCGCCGCAACCCGGACAGGTCATCGGTCGAGTGTCGGGCTCGGAGGCCGTTTCACGATGAAGAGAACACTGTAACCTGAATGTCATCCCCGTCCTCCAAATGGAACCGGTCCCTCAGGTGGACTTCGGAGAACAACTCAAGACGTCCTCGCAGAGGGTTCTTCGCCGCCCTTCGAACAAGGACCTCTTGTGTTTCACCGTTTGCCGTTGCAGTGGCCAGGTAGTATTTGTAGCCACCGCGGAGATGGGGAATACTCTCGTAGTATTCCGGATACCTGATCTCGTCAGGAGACTCGAAGATGAGCTCCTTTGCCTCTCCTATCCGGTCCACCGTCTCATCGTCCACACGGAGGTTAAGACTCCCCGGCTCCAGGCGTCGCCACCCCATCGCTTCCGTTACTCTCTTCTC
>JAJDWM010000494.1 GCA_022825595.1 Bryobacterales bacterium
TATCCTCTGGTCCGCCAGGCCCGTTCAATGGTGCTGGCCGGACAGCTTGGCGCCGTTCGCGTTGTCGTGGCGGAGTTCGCGCATGGGTCGCACGCGGATGCGAGCGACAAGGACAACCCCCGTGTCCGCTGGCGCTACGACCCGGCCCAAGCCGGCGTGAGCTCAGTGCTGGCCGACACTGGCCTGCACGCCCTGCACATGGCGTGCTTCGTGCTCGGTAGGCGTGTGGCCAGCATTTCTGCGGACTTTGCCTCTTGCGTGGAGGGGAGGGCGCTGGAAGACGACGCTCTGACAGCGCTGCGCTTCAGCGGCGGAGAGGTTGGCCGCCTATGGGCCAGCGCGTTGGCCGTGGGCCAGATCCATGGCCTGACCCTCCGCGTATTCGGGGAACGTGGCGGACTCCATTGGGCCCAGGAGCGACCGAACCAGCTTCACTGGACGCCGCTTGGCCGGCCCACTCAGGTGCTGGAGCGGGGGGATGCACGCCTGTCGGAGATTGCAAGGCGCGGCTCTCGCATCACTGTCGGGCATGCGGAGGGCATGCTGTCGGCCTTCGCCAACATCTACGCCGACATCGCCGACGACATCAGGCGGCGACGGGACGGAGGGACGCTCCCCATGGCTCCGGACTACCCGACCGGTGAGGACGGGCTTCACACACTGGCCGCCATCCACGCCGCGGCGGCTTCCGCTCGCGCATCGGGAGCTTGGGTGCGAGTGGCCGATGTGGAGACACCGGCGCACAGCCCGCAGGTTAGCTAGGCGCCCAGAGATCCCGCCAACGCGGGCGGCCGGCGCTGACGCTTGGCTCAGCGTCCTTCGCTGGACGGCGGTACGAGGCCCTTGAAGCGCATGTGTACGGCCATCTGCGCGTACTCGTGCTCGATGTGGATGGTGTTCCTGTAGAGCAGGCCAAGGCGCGAACTCGATCCGCGGCGGCCCTCGATCATCTCAGTCGCATTGCTGGCATCGGTTGCCGCATACGCCTTGTCGCACTCTGCCATCGCGGTGGCGAGCGCGGCCGCCAAGTCCGCCTTGGACGCGCCCCCATCGACCCCAGCTCGCCTCCGCTGGCCGCTGAGACCGGAGCACGCGCCCATCGCAGCGTTGGCAGTGTGGGCCACTAAGTCGCCGAAGCTCTGGCTCTCGGGCGCCGGCTTGAAGCCATAGTGCTCCTCAGGCATCTTAGCCGCGGCGGCCGTAACGAAGTTCTTTGTGCGGTTCCAAGCCCGCTGGGCCTCTTGGCTGAGAGGATTTTCCTGAGCCGCAAGCGGAATCGCAACCGCCGCCGCAAAAATGGTGAGAAAACACTTGTGCATATCGCCCCTCCTTCGTGGGCCGGAGCAGTGCCGCTACACATCAAGAGTCCCGGCCCCGCGCCGATTCGACACCGATTATTGCTAAGTCCGACAAGATGCGCAAGGAATCCGTGCAGGGCCCCTTCAGCGAGACTCCGCGCACAAGTGCTGGCTGGGCCTCCTTCTGGGGGTCCTCCTCCCGGGAGTTTGCGGAACACCCCGGCGGGAGCGATGCGTCGACAGCCGCGCCGCCTGCATGGTACGTTGCGCGAACCCGGCAATTTTGCCTACCCTGTTGCCAGCCCCTTCCGTTTGATGTGGAGCCGACGCAAGTTCCTCGCAAGTCTCGCAGTCGCTACCGGGTGCAGGGCGCAAGGACCGTTTGCTCGTGGCGCAGAGCCTGTGCTGCACGGCGACATCGGCGCCAGAGAAGGACCGGTGTGGCACCCGGATGGTGTGCTCTACTTCACTGGGCATGGCCACATTAGCCAGCGGGCAGCTTCGGGGGCCGTAAGCGTGTACCGGGAGGGTGCTGGGGCCAATGGCCTGCTTGTGGACCGTGAAGGCCGGCTCACAGTTTGCGAGGCGCGCGCCCGGCGGGTGACACGCACGGAGCCGGACGGGACAGTCTCCGTCCTCGCCGACCTATACGGGGGCATGCGCTTCAACTCGCCCAACGACCTCACGGTCGACTCGAAGGGGCGAGTGTACTTCAGCGACCCGCGGTACGGCCCGAGGGAAGGCATGGAGATGCGGGACGACGCGGGCCGGATTGTCGAGGGCGTCTACCGCATCGATCCCGACGGAACCGTCGCACGGGTCATTTCGCACGAGGCGGACCGCCCGAACGGTCTGCTGGTGTCTCCGGGGGACAAGCACCTGTACGTGGCGGACAACAATAACTCCGAGGGTGGGGCACGGAAGCTCTGGCGATTCCCATTGAACGGCGACGGCACTGTGGATGCCTCGCAACGGACGCTGGTCTTCGACTGGGCGGATGGCCGCGGCCCCGACGGCCTCGAGATGGACCAGGAAGGCCGGCTGTTCGTGGCAGCCGGTCGGAACGATCCCAGACCGCCGCACGAGTCCGCGGACCGATACAAGGGAGGAGTCTACGTGCTCTCCGGCAACGGCGAATTGCTGGGTTTTCTCCCGATCCCAACCGACGAGGTCACCAACTGCGCCTTCGGGGGACCGGACTGGAGGACGCTGTTCGTGACCGCGGGAGGCGAACTCTGGAGCATTCGCACGTCGGCTCCGGGCTGGGTGCCCTTCCCCCGTTCCGACAAGTAGCGACGTACGCCGCGCACGCAAGCTCGGGCCCAGGCCGGACAGAGCGTGTTGGCCGCGTGGCGGCGGCCACGCGGCTCTGGTCTCAACCGGGACATCCCCGGTGTGAGGGCATTTGCGCGATCACAGGCTTGCCGAGCTCAACGTCCCAGAAATAGTAGATACGGAGG
>JAJDWM010000525.1 GCA_022825595.1 Bryobacterales bacterium
GGAGGACATTGAGATCAACTTCGATGGGCAGCCGGAGGACTTTGAGGTCACCTTTCCGCACCACGGAACGGCTGCGGCCACGGCCGCGACAACCCCTACCGTCCTTGGAGCTCTCGCCCGACTCTCCGGAGTCGTGCCGCAAGGCGCAGACGTGCTGACGGTGCGCCTGCCGCCGCGCTATAAGGCAGTCTCGCTGGAAATCGCCGTCCCGGGACGGGACCAGCCCTATGCGACCGCAGTGCAGCCGGGCCGGTCCAGCCCCCCGTATTCTCTGGCGTCCTCCGCCGGTCGGACCACGGGACGCGGGGTCTTCGTGTCCTACCTCGCCTTGGGCTTCACGCACATCTTGCCCAAGGGGATGGACCACATCCTATTTGTCCTAGGCCTGTACTTGCTCAGCGCTCGCTTGCGGCCGTTGCTCTACCAAGTCTCCGCATTCACGATTGCCCATTCAGTAACGCTCGGACTCTCGATGCAGCGGGTGGTATCGCTCCCTGAAAGGTGGGTCGAGTCCCTCATTGCACTGTCGATCAGCTGGGTGGCGGTCGAGAACATCGCCACGTCCGAACTCAAGCCTTGGCGCATCGCGGTCGTATTCTGCTTTGGGCTGCTTCACGGTCTGGGCTTTGCCGGCGTGCTAGGGCAGCTGGGTATGCCGGATGACCGGTTCCTCACGGCGCTGCTGTCCTTCAACCTGGGAGTGGAATTCGGGCAGCTGGCCGTGGTCGGCATCGCCTTCGCGTTCACGGCCCGATTCCAGCATCTCGCCGGCTATCGTCGGTACTTCGTGATCCCGTGCTGCGTGCTGATCGGAGGCGTCGGCCTGTGGTGGGCGGTGACGCGAGCACTGTTCTGAGGCCTTCGCCGTGGCCCGGTCATAATTAGGCTCCTGATGGCAACCGTGTTCATTCCCTCCATGCTTCGGCCCGCCGCCGGAGATCGAGAGTCCGTCGAGGTTGAGGGCTCTACTGTCCGGGACGTCATCGAAAGACTGACCGAGGCCTATCCCAAGCTCAGGGTTCGCCTGCTGGAAGACGGCCAGCTGCGGGCGAACATCTCGGTGGCGATCGACGGCGAGATCAGCACGCTGGGCGTTCTAGACACGGTGGAGAAGGACTCGGAAGTGCACTTTGTGGCTGCAATCTCGGGAGGACGCCCATGATGCGGACGCCTTGGGGCCAGATGACGGTCGAGGATTCCCACGCCCACCTCTTTTCCCGGTCGTTCTTTGAAGGATTGGCGCGCCAGCGGAAGACTGAAGACGTCGATTCGATGGTCGCGGAACTGGGGTGGGATCCGCCTCCCCGGAGCAACGCCGAACTGGCAAGCCGATGGACCGAGGAACTCGACGGGCACGGGGTTGCACGCTCCGTCCTCATGGCGAGCCTCCCGGGCGACGAGGCTGCGGCAAGCGACGTAGTACGGGCTTTCCCCGACCGATTCTACGGATTCTTCATGCTGGACCCGACCTCTGGCGACCCGATTCCGAGAGCGCGGAGGGCGTTTCGGGATCTTGGGCTGCAGGGGTTGTGCCTGTTCCCGGCCATGCAGCGGTTCTCCGTCCGTGACGAGGCCCTCTGGCCGCTGTACGAGGTCGCGGCAGAAGCCGGCCGGGTGGTCTTTGTGCACACGGGAGTGCTCACAGTAGGCGTGCGCGCGCGGCTCGGACTCCCTTCGCGGTTCGACATGAGCTACTCCAATCCTCTGGACCTGCACCGGGTCGCCTTGGAGCATCCCGAGACCACGTTCATCGTGCCGCACCTCGGGGCCGGGTTCTTTCGGGAGACCCTCATGCTCGCCAGCTTGGCCCCAAACGTCTACGTCGACACCTCAAGCAGCAACAGTTGGAGGAGATTCCTGACTCCAACCCCCACCCTAGAGGAGGTCTTTGGCCGGGCGCTGGATGTCGTCGGCTGCGGGCGGCTGCTGTTCGGAACGGACTCGTCTTTCTTCCCGCGCGGCTGGCGGCGAGGGATATTTGAGACGCAGTGCGAGACGCTCCGCCGGCTCGGAATCACGACCGAAGAGGCCGCAGAGATATTTGGGGGCAACCTGGCTCGCATCATGCGACCGGCTGGGCGAGCCAAGGCCGGCCCGTAGCCTGGCCCTCAGCACGCTCGCGACGCGAACCAGCGGGCCCCGTACCGCTGGGCAGCAAAGGACACGGCTGCCCCCCGGCCGCTGCGGCCTTCGCTAGGCTGCCAGACACAACATAGGCCCGGGCGGACGAACCACCCGCGCGAGTCTACTTGTGTGCGGGAATGCGCTCCGAGGGCGCTCGCGTTGCAGCACCGAACTTACCCAGGCGGGGCCGGGGGCCGAGAAGATGGCAGTTCCGGAATGTCCCTCGGCAGTGCCGACCCTTCTCTCCGGCGCAGCGGGAACCCCCGTCCATGCGTTAATGGGGGCCTGTCGGCCAGCCTCCGCCGGGTACGGCGGGGCGGGCCCCACCAATGCGGCAGCGCATCGCGGCTCGCTAGCAGTTGGAATCTGAGGACCTCTCGACCCGCATGAGGCAACTTCGCCACACTTGGTCCCGTGCGCTGTCGATGTTTGCTCTCGTTCTTGCCGGAGAGCTGATATTCAGCCTGCCGTTCCACCTTCCCAGGTACTTTCGACCGACACTGCTGGAGGTCTTCGAACTGTCGCACGGCGACTTTGGCGACATCTTCGCGGCCTACGGAATTGCCGCGCTGCTGTCTTACGGTCCGGGAGGCCCGATCGCCGATTGCTTCCCCGCCCGGAAGCTCATGGGCCTATCGCTGTTCATGACGGCCGCCGGCGGGCTGTACCTGCTCACTATCCCCGGTCAGCTAGGGATGATGGCGCTCTATGCATTCTGGGGCATCACGTCGATCCTCCTTTTCTGGGCGGCTCTGATCCGTGCCACCCGCGAATGGGGCGGCCGTCTGGCACAGGGCCGCGGTTTCGGCCTGCTGGATGCGGGACGCGGTGCGGTTGCCGGGTTCGTCGCCGGCGTGGGCGTCGTGGTGCTGCGCAGTGCGCTAGGCGCTGACCCCTTCCTTGCAGAAGTCGCAGCTAAGTCTTCCGGGATAAAGCACGTCATCCTCCTCTACACCATGGCGACGGCCCTTGCCGGGGTCGTCGCGTGGCATTGGGTGCCGGAATCGGATCCGGCCGAACTCGCTCCAAGAAAGTCCGCATGGTCCCAGATCCGTAGCGTGGTGGGAATCTCGGCGGTCTGGCAGCAGGCGATTGTGGTCGTCTGCGCCTACTGCACCTACAAGGGGCTTGACCACTTCTCTGTATTCGCGGTGGACGTGCTCGGCAT
>JAJDWM010000188.1 GCA_022825595.1 Bryobacterales bacterium
GACGCCACTCCGGTCATGCAGATCACGCCCGTGGGTGACGGGATGCGCGTCGTACCCGTAGTCCGGCCCTTCGGCAAGGAAGGACCGTTCCTGCCGGTCGGCGCCGGCGCTCCGACGGTGTTCGCCCACATCAAGGGGATCGGCCAGAGCCGCAAGAGGGATCTGGCCCTGGAAGAGCGCCAGCTTGACGATGTGGCGTCGCAGTGCCCTTCGCTGTCGGACACGAACTGGGACGGGGCGCAGTGGGTGTTCGAGGGTATCGAGGCCTGCCTCGAACTGCTGGACGATCTGCGGGCGATCGGGGACGCGGTCCGGGTGGTGTGGCCCAAGGGCGAGACGCTGCGCGTCACCCGCGAAGCGTCGGCGGAGTCGCTCTCCTTGCGCATTAGGAGCGGAACGGACTGGTTCAGCTTCACGGGGCGGCTGAGAATCGACTCCAAGCGCGTCCTCACGCTGCAGAAGCTCCTAAAGGCCATGGACCGTGCGTCTGGGCGCTTCATCCCACTCGGCAAGAACCAGTTCCTAGCCCTCACGGAGGACCTGCGACGGCGCGTCGACGCCCTTTCGGACGCGCTGGACAGGAAAGGCCGGCAGCTCCTGCTGCCCGTAAACCGAGCCCTCGCTTTGGAAGACACGCTGGCGCAATCGGACTACGTCCACTCCGACGCAGCCTGGAAGGGACACCTCAAGCGCATTCGGGAGGCGCGAGCATTAGACCCGGCCGTGCCCTCGACGCTGCAGGCGGAACTGCGCCCATACCAGCTGGACGGCTTCCGCTGGGCGGCGCGATTGGCCGCTTGGGGGGCCGGAGCCTGCTTGGCCGACGACATGGGCCTCGGCAAGACGATGCAGGCACTTGCGGTCATCCTGACCCAGACTCAGAGCGGGCCGACGCTGGTTGTGGCCCCGACCTCCGTGTGCGGAAACTGGATCGACGAGACCAAGCGATTCGCGCCGACGCTGCGTCCCGCCCGGTTCGGCCAAGGGGACCGACGGGCGATGCTGGCCGAGGCTGGCCCGTTCGACGTAATCGTGTGCAGCTACGGCCTGCTGCACCACGAGTCCGACCTGCTCGCACAAACGGAATGGCAGGCTGTCGTGCTAGACGAGGCCCAAGCCATCAAGAACATGGACACCATGCGCTGGAAGGCCGCCGTGAAGCTCTCAGGGCGGTTCCGGATGATCACCACCGGGACGCCGATAGAGAACCATTTGGGCGAGCTGTTCAGCCTGTTCGAGTTTGTGAACCCGGGGCTGCTCGGCAAACCCAAGGATTTCAGCGCCAAGTTCGCCAACCCCATCCACCATCGCCGGGACCATACCGCCCGTATCCGCCTCCGTTCGCTGATCCGCCCGTTCATCCTCAGGCGCACCAAGGCGGTCGTGCTGGACCAGCTGCCGCCGAAGACCGAGGTCACCTTGCGCGTCGAGATGTCGCCCGAGGAGCGGGCGTTCTACGAGGCGGTGCGCCAGAACGCCCTTGAGGCGCTTTCAGGCGGGCAGTTCTCGCACATGCGGGTGCTGGCGCAAATCACCAAGCTGCGCCAGGCCTGCTGCAACCCGTTGCTGGTCAACCCAACAAGCGACATCCCCAGCTCGAAGCTCAAGACCTTCCTGTCCACGGTCAGCGAGCTGGTCGGAAGTCGGCACAAGGCGCTGGTCTTCAGCCAGTTCGTCCGGCATCTCTCGATCCTCCGCTCCGAACTGGACAAGCGGGGCGTCACCTACCGGTACTTGGATGGATCGACCCCTGCCGGAAAGCGGAAACAGGAGATCGACGCGTTCCAGTCCGGCCGGGGTGACCTCTTCCTGATCAGCTTGCGTGCCGGCGGTCAGGGGCTGAACCTGACCGCGGCCGACTATGTGATCCACATGGACCCTTGGTGGAACCCCGCGGTCGAGGACCAGGCCTCGGACCGCGCCCACCGCATCGGCCAGACCCGGCCGGTCACGATCTACCGCCTAGTGATGAGGGACAGCATCGAGGAGAAGATCGTCGACCTGCATGCGCACAAGAGGAAATTGGCGGACGACCTGCTTGCGGGGACCGAGCTGAGCGGCAAGCTCTCTGCTGACGAACTGCTGGCTCTCGTGCGCGGCGAGTAACGACCGAGCGAATGCCCAAGCAGGCCCGCACGGGCCACTCTCAAGGTCCAGAACCCTACTTGGCGCACACGCGACGCGGACAGATACCGGGACTTCAGTCACAAACGGGGACGCAACCGCAGCCAATCTGCGGCGCTTGGATGGGACCGCAATCGTCCTAGGAACGGACTTTCAAGGCCCTTGGACCAAGCACAATGCGCTGGAACTTCGGCCTAGAAGGTGAGCCGCAGGGCGAACTGGATCTGCCGCGGAGTGTTTGCCTGCCGGCCGATCACGCCGAACGCGCCGGTTCCGAAGCGAGTGTTCGGAGCGCCGAAGATCGGCGTGTTGGTCAGATTGAAAAACTCGGTTCGAAACTGCACGGAAAACTCCTCGCCGACGGCAAAGTCCTTGAAGACCGAGCAATCGATCTGCGCGACCCCCGGCCGCCGGACGTCGGGCATCGTGCGGCCGACGTTGCCGAAGGTGAAGGGCTCCGGCTGGGAGAACACTGAGGTGTTGAAGTACTCGTCCAGCCGGTCGACGGCCGGTCCGCCCCGCTTGGCGCTCTGGCCGTTGTTGTCCGGGCGCTGCGTGCCGGGCTCGGCCAGCCCGGGCGAGCCCAGAGCCCCCGAGTTGTCCTGGGCGTTGACGACGATCAGCGGCGTACCCTTGGACAGTGTCCAGATTCCGTTGACTTGCCAGCCGCCCGCGAGAAAGTCCGCCAGCTTGCCCATGCCCCCGCCGAACCGGCGACCGCGCCCGAACGGCAGCTCGTACAGTGCGCTAAAGACGAACCTCTGGGACACATCGGTGACCGAAAGCGATCGTTCCGCGGCCCGGTTGTGCCACTGCTGGATGAATGCGTACGGGGGCAGCAGGCCCGTTCCTGAGGTTGACGAGTCGTCGATCAGCTTGCTGGCCGTATAGGAGGCTAGGAACGTGAGACCGTTGGCAAAGCGCCGGTCGATCCGGGCTTGCAGGGCATGGTAAATGGAGTTGGCGTAGGAGCCCTTCTCCAGCGAGATGTTCCGGAACTGGGGAAACGGCCGCAAGAGCTGGTTCCGCGCCACCGTTTGCTTGCTCAGGGGGGAACTGGGGTCGGTGATCACGCCGAAGAAGGGGTTCGAGACGCGTTCGAGCAGTCCGGCCCCGATACGCAGATCCTCCTCCCGGAGCATGTTGGGCGAGGCGAAGTTCACGGACAGGCCGGTCCCTTTGGCGCCCGTGTACCCGACTTCAAGCAGCAGATTGCTGACAATCTCGTGCTGAATGCTCAGGTTCCATTGCTGCACGTAGGGGCTTCTGTCGAAGATGTTGTTGGTCTGGAAGTTGTGTCCGGCGAACGACAGCAGTCCCCGCGAGCTTCCCGGCGGCAGGGTGTAGCCGTTCGGGAACGGGTCCGACAGGGAATCGTTCGGCGTCAGGCCGCCGTCGAGCGAGCTCACGAACGCGGAGTTGGAACTGAAGCCGGCGACGCCTCCGCCGCCAAGCGTGCCCGCCGCCGTCACCGCCGGTGGCGGGAAGAAGATCGCGTAGCCGCCGCGGAACACCGTGCCCGGCAGTGCCCGCCACGCGAAGCCGAACCGCGGTGAGAAGTTGTTCCGGTCAAGGTCGAACTGCGCGTCGCGGTCCACCCCGACGAACTCGAGCCCTCCTCTGAGGTCGGGAAAGGCCGACACGGCAAGGGGAGATGCCGCCACCGGGTTGAAGACACTCAGCCGGTTGTAGCGCTCGCTGCGCGGCCAGTCCAGCCCGTAACGCAGGCCGAAGTTCAAAGTGAGGGACGGGGAGACCTTGACGTCGTCTTGGACGTACCAAGCCACGTACGGGCTGTGGGTCGAGATTGCCTCGTCATGGGTCGCGAACCCGCTTGCGGGCGTGCCGAACAGCATCGACGCGACCGAGTTGCCGGCGATCGGCGTTCCTCGCGTGGGATCCGGGCCTTGTGTGAAGGCCGGGGAGAAATTGAACTGCCCGGCAGGGTCTTGGCCCTGGAAGAAGTGCGTACGGTTGATCCTGGTTTCGTGCCCGAACTTCAGCGTGTGTCGGCCGCGCACCCAGGCGAGCTTGAATTGAAGCCCATAGGACTGCAGCCGGAACCTCGCGAGGAACGACTCTCCCAGCGCGCCGAATCCCGGAACGACGAACGTGGTCAGCCCGCGGTTGTCGCTGAGATCGGCCAACTCGCGCGGAAGGCCGAGCGCATCGTTGATGTCTGTGCCGAACGAGTGCGACTGGCGGCGCGTGAACAGGTCTGAGTAGTTGATGCTGATGTCCGACAGGAGGTTGGGCCTGACGGTCCAGCTGTGGTGCCACGCCGCGCTTCGCCCGGGCCGGGGAATCGCGGCGGCGCCGGGCTGTCCCAGCGTGCCGTAGAAGTTCGGCCGACGGTCACCGTAGTCGCGATAGCTCCAGCGGAAGAATGCGGTGTGGGCATCCGAGTACCGGTGGTCTACCCGGGCGTCGAGGTTGTCGTCGTCGGTTGCCGCGCTGCCAGCGGCGATGAAGTTGTTGATGCGGGCTGGCCCCCTCCCGGCGAGATTCGCCGCCGGGTAGAGTGCCAATGCCCGTTTCGCGACAGGGTCGGCCCTCGCCGCGGGGATCGCGTTGTTCGGCACCGGATCTCGGACGGAGCCAGACCCGTCCGGGTTGGGACGCGTGCTGAACGGATCGTAGATCGTGATCGGTCTTCCAGCCCTGTTCAGCGTGTCTGAGAAGTCGCCTGCGATCTGGCTCGGCGACGGCACAGTCGCTGCTCTGGCCTGCTGCACCCTCTGCCTCAATCCCTCATAGCCTCCGAAGAAGAAGGTCCGGCTGCGGACCACAGGGCCGCCCAGCGTGAATCCGAACTGGTTTCGCTGGAACACCCCCAGCTCGCGTCCGGCGCGATTGAGGAAGAAGTTGTTCGAGTCAAGCCTGCTGTTCCGCACGTACTCGTAAGCGCTGCCGTGGAACGCGTTGGAGCCGCTCTTCACCACCACGTTCATGACGCCCCCGGCCGTTCGCCCGAATTCCGCAGAGAAGGAGTTGGTCTGGACCTTGAACTCCTGAATTCGGTCCACCGACGGCATCACGGCTGTCGCATACGTCCCAGGGCTGTTCTCCGGCACGGTCACGGATGACCCGTCGACGAGAATCTCGGTCGCGCCCCCGCGCCCTCCGTTGATCCCGAGGTTGGCCAGCAGCAACGGATTGTTGCCGAAGTTCTGTCCGGGAGCCACGCCCGGAGCGAGGGCGGCGAGGGCGAACGGGTTGCGCCCGTTCAGCGGCAGTTCCCGGATCTTGCGCTCCTCGACCACTTGGCCCAGCTCTCCGCCTTCTGTTTGCAGGAGCGGGGCGGCGCCGACTACTTCGACGACTTCGGTCACGGCGCCCACCTCCATCTCGGCGGTCACGTTGATCGACTCCGCTACGTGCACGAGCAGTCCGGTCTGCTGGTGCTGCCGGAAGCCCTCGGCAGTCACCGCAAGCGAGTACGTGCTGGGCCGGACCGAGACGAAGCGGGCAAGCCCCAGTTCGCTCGACTCCGCGGTGAGCTTTTCCTCGGTGGCAGTGTTGGTCAGCGTCACTTGGGCGCCGGGCACTGCAGCACTGGTCTGGTCGACGACATTGATCACAACTGAGCCAGCCGAGACTTGCCCGTCCAGCTCAGAAGCGGCGGGATGCAGCAAGAAGCTGCACAGCGCGAGGGTCAAGAACGTATTGCGACTCACGGAACCTCCTTCAGTCGGGTGATTTCGGTCTCATCTCCCATGTGAATCCTACGCCCCGCTCATGTTCGTGTCAAAATGGTCACGAGTAGTCGGAATGCCACCCGGAAGATTGCACTCATTAGCTGTTTCGCGCCACGGCTGTTCTAAACGCCAAGGTGGTTGAGGGACTTGGAGTGCTGCCTCGGCACCGTTGCCGCTCAACTGCCCTGCACATGGCTCCCTCCGAGATCGGCACGGCGGTAGCGCGTAAGCCTACAAGAGGTCGTCGGTCTGGCGGTGGGGAAATCGCCGTTCGAATTCGACGATGTGACATCGGCGAGGGCGGTGATGCCCGTGTTGCCAGCTAGATCTGGTCTCGGACGGCCGCCGCTGGGCAGCTCAGGGCAGTTTCGCCGCGGGTTGCGAGCCGGCCCGGTCGCTGGGCTCTGTGGCTACGGAACTGGCTGTTCGGCCAAGTCCGAGCCCTCCGTCGCTAGGTGGGAGCCCTACCGGGCATCGACCGGGACTGCTGTGGGGGTGAGATGCACTGGTTCGCCCGGCGGCAGAATCGAGGAACCGTCTGGGAGGACCGGTTTGGGCCTGGTGGGCCAAGACTTGGCGAACTTCAGTCTAGGCGGGATCTTCGCTGCCAGTGCGCCCACTGGTTTCCAGCTAGTCGGCGGGACGAGAGGGTGCAGGCCACCAGGACCACCAACGTTCAGGAATGGACGGACGTGCCCACCACGGTCGCGAGGGTGGGGTAGCCCGAAGGGTACATAGCAGTGCTCAGAGGCAGAATCTCGATTCGGTTGCTGGGATGCGGCATCGAGATTCGCGGCGAATTGGCGACGATGTCCATCGACCGGGTTGACTACGCGGTGAAGGAGGGTAGAAGACCCCTACGATCGGTCGCTCCGCCCGAACCGAAGTACCGGTTCGAACGCTTTGACAACACCACCCGAGACGCCCGAGTCGATGGCGCCGGCACTCTTGACGCTGTGCGGCGCTGCGTCGACTGTGTCTTCGACCGGAAGCGGTCCGACGCCCACATTCGTGCAGCCGAGGTATCCAACTTGAATTCGCACTTGGTCAATACGGCAAATCGGGAACGACGGGCCTTTGCGTACCCGCGTAGCCGTAGCGCAATGATCCCGGAACCGATGCTATGGGACTGTCGTGCAGCCGCGTCAGCGGCGGCGCGTCGGAAACGCAGGCCCTTGGAAGCGCCGATCACTGCCTGAACGCCTTTCGGGGATTCGGATTCGCCCGGATACCTGAGTGGCCGTGCCGCCTATGTGCGGAACTGGACATCGATTGGCATTCACCTGACCGGTCGGACTGTCACACAGCGGGTCGGCAGCGAAATGGCCGCCCGCGCAACGGCATCTCCGCACGGGATACCTGTCCGCCG
>JAJDWM010000683.1 GCA_022825595.1 Bryobacterales bacterium
CCTTGCCATATCGGTGGGTCGGATGTTGCCTTCGACCGTTGCGAACGCCTCGGCGTCCCGGATTGGCGTTTCGGTGCTCAATAGCCCTGCCCGCACGCGCCACTGTCAACGCTTAAGCTCCATCCTCGCGGATGGAGGTCCATGACTCGGGGTGAAGGTGGTGGCTAGCCTTCTCCCTCCTGCCGGACTTTCACCGGCTGCACTCGCACCAGTTAGCCTGGCGCACCGCAACTTGCCGGCCGGGTTCCAACACGGGCTCGACTGCGCCGCGCGGATGGTTCCTTCGTGCCGGACCGCAAACCGTGATGGTGCTCGCCCGTGGTTTAGAGACAGGCAGGTCATTTTGCCGACTCAGACATGCCGAAATAACCGGCGACGTTACCACTTACTTCGATATTGGTCCTCTCATCCAGGGAGTAATTATCAAATATCCAATTTAGCGCCTGAAAATGAAGTATCATGAATTCGATCAGATCAAGACCAAAGCTGACACTCCCCGATGCTAATTTGGTGACCGAACACAAACAACGGGCGATCACCCCTAGCATAACCCCTTCCGTGGAAAAGAAATAGAACCAATAAGGAAATGCCTGGTCCAGTTTCGTGCAGAACCGGCGTACCTCCGGGATCTCGTACAGTTCTCGTGGATCGTTGGAATAACCGTGAAATGACAAATCGACGCGGCCACGATACCGTTCGACGGCGCTCCTGTCGGCTAGCACACGTGAAAGCACCGCCGCTGTACGGGACACGTCAATGGCCTCGACTTCTTCGCGGTGTACGACTACACGGAGCCAGTCGGCGTCCACCCCTTCCCGGAGCTCCCCGTTCCGGCGGTACCTGCGGTTGCCGGGGTCCCGGAAAGCGAAGCGGCCGCGGTCCGGTTGCCATCCGCGAAAGACCGCGCGGGTTTGTGGGCAATGGAGTCACTGACGTCGCCGCCAACACGGGGCTCGTACACTACAGATTGACCCACACGAAGGCCAAATCGGCTTCGTGGGAACGCGCCGTGCTGATCACCGACCGAGAAGATCTGCCGGAGCGCCTGTACTAGGCTTTCCTCGGTGGATTGAAAGAATGTTAACTGCTGAAATTCCGAGTGATCCAAAAGTAAACATGGAATACCCGTCTCTTTGGCTACGTTGAGAACGCCTGGACTGCAGTCTGGTCGATCTGGATCAAACAGCTCCTGGACGATGACCAGGCCGAATACGTTGCGGCCAGACATGGATACATTGCGACTCTTTCCGTCAGTGACGACTTCAATGGACTCGTCCGACTTGAGGTGATTGATGCTTCCCTTAAGCTGGCCGGCTGCTTTGCCGACATGCTTGGCGGTGACGGCTCGCCTACGAATCAGTGTCCGAGTTAGTGCTGCCTCGGTGATAGGGCTGTCTTTAGCCTGAATCAGCAGCAAAGTCTTGTCTGTTGTCACGAGAACGTCAACGAATTCTCGACCGTTTTCTGCGCGAATCGGATTCGACAACACTTGGTCGTCTCTGAACGTACGACGCAGAGCGGCGGCTATGTCGGGCTCGTCGAAATCGCCCGGGTTATCCACGTGGTCGACCAAGCTGTCAGGGAACATCTGTTCCCGCATGTGGATGGCAAATGCAGCGTCGTCGTCCGATGAGGAGCGAGCACTGAACCACATTTGCATCTCGTCAAGAAGCTGGCGACCGTGAGCAAGAGACGGGGATACGAAGCGAATAGTATCCGCGAACTCACGAAAGCGATGAGCATCGGGGTTTTCGGCTCGGAAGCCAAGAAGTTCTCGGTTATGTTCGTCGAAGAAGTGGACGTGGAATGAGTCTGACGACAGCAAAAGGAGGAAATTTTGAGTGATTTCCTCGTTGAAGAGCGGGGTGCGGATGATATATGGCTCATCGGGGTCATCAAAGAACGCCGTTACCAGGCCACAGGTTGCGACCGTGCCAAGACGCACAGGGATCGTATAGAAGCGGAATCCTCCGCGCAGCTTGGCCGTTCGCGCCATCTCCTGAGGAGCCTTCACGATGAGGAGCATTCGCGAGTCGCCACCGCGGCGAGTGGGCCACAGGCCCCCCGGAAACTCCACAAGTGTGTCTACGAGCTCGGGATTTGTGATACTAAGCTTCATCGGAACGCTTCGAGGTAACAGTCCGGCGAATGCCACCTGAGGTGGCGCTATTTCGTTGGACACGTAGGCAGCAGAAATACACTGTCGCCAATACACGCCGCAACCAACGTGTTTCGGGGTTGAATGTAGCGCATTTCTGCGTAGTCATGTAGTGGCGTTTGAATACCCCACGCCAACAGGCGCGGTGATTCGCCAGGGCGAAGGCAAGAATGGGCCGATTCTGGAGGCGCACCGGCTTACCTGAACGGCATGCGGTGTAACAATTCGATGTCGGTTTCTGATCGCCACTCGCTGAAGAGGACGTCCTCGTTGCGGAGAGTTTTCAGCAAACGGCCTTGGTCACGAACTGGTGATGCTCGTGCCGTCTTCCCGGCTGGTGTCCGCAACGAGTTTCTTCAACGACGCGGGGAGCCGAAGCGGATAAGACAGCCTTCCGTTTCTTCACGATTGCACCTTCCGCAACCCTTCCACCGCCAGCCCCAGGGCGAGCGCATCGACTTTGGCGACTGATGTCCGGCGGCGCCTGCCTACCCCGTCCGTGGCCGTTCGGCCTCCCCCGGCCCCACGGTCCAGGATGTCCGCCCTGATGCTGTCCGCCA
>JAJDWM010000296.1 GCA_022825595.1 Bryobacterales bacterium
CGTTGACCGTGCCGCGATGCGAGGGGCTCTGGAGGCGGGCGGACGGGCCGTTGGAGTGCTTGCCAACGGTCTGGAACGAGCGGCACTGAGCCGGGAGAATCGTGCACCATTGATGGACGGGAGGCTGGTGGTGGTTTGTCCTTATGACCCTTCCGTCCGGTTCCTACCCTGGAACGCGATGGAGCGTAACAAGCTCATCTACGCGCTGGCGGACGCAGCGTTGGTCGTGAATTCCGATCACGGGAGCGGAGGCACTTGGGCGGGCGCGACTGAGCAACTGGACACGCTCCGCTTTGGCCCGGTGTACGTCAGGCAGAGCGGAGAGCCGTGCGCCGGGCTCGACGCTCTAGCAAGGCGAGGCGCAAGATCTTGGCCGGACCCGAGGACGCCGACGGATCTGATCGAGACAGTCTTGAGTGAACCGTCACCGGTACAGCTCAGTCTATTTGACTCTCAGAAAGCGGCCCAAGCCACACCGACGATGGTGTGCGAGGCGGCCACGGCAGGTCCCAAAACCACAGTTCCCTCCCAGCAATCGCCTTCGTCCACGATTGCGGCATCATCGCTGATCACCAAGGCAGGTCACCGACTGCTGCCGGTAATGGCCGGCGAAATGACCCGAGGGGAGATCCGCAGAGCGCTAGGCCTCAAGAATTGGGGGCATGTCAAGAAGCGGTACGTGGATCCCTGCTTGGGCGAGGGCTGGATCGAGATGACCAATCGGCGGAAACCGCGGAGCCCCAAGCAGCGTTTTCGGCGTACTCCGGCTGGGAGGAGTCTAGCGGCCGCACTGGAAGGTGTGTAGCAGCCATGTGTTCTCTCGTGCCCGATAGTGCTAAGCACATCCCAAGACCTTGATCTTCTTGCAACTCACCATGCAGATTCTGGTCGATCTCCGGTGCCTCGCTACCACCACGTTCGAGTCCCGCATCCGGCCGCAGGGCGAATCCATAAACTCGCGAAGGTGGTGAACAAAGTCAAGATGCCTGCCAAGATAGCCGTATTACTGATTGAGCGCCGGCATCTCTTGGGCTTGAGGTGCTTCCTACTCGTCGAACAGTTCCCGCCTGTCCCCGAATAGCTCGTTGAGCGTGCCGAGTAAGAGACTCTTGCCGAATTGCCGCGTCCGGGATAGCAAGTAGATGGGCACCTTCGCGATCCGCAGTTACACCATGCGCATGTCGGCGGCTCCGCCACGATGCTTGCCACAGCGGCGTACAGACTGTCCGCTTGGACCGTAGGGCACGTCAAATTGCCTGCGGCAACCGCGCGCGAGCGGTACACATGTGTATGAGGGAGCTCGGGCGCGGGCCTAGGCTGCACGTCCATCCGCTCTCCGCGATTCCCTTACGGGACAGGGTTCTGCAGCGGGAACGCCCGTGCCGCAGCCACCCCGGCGATGCCCACCAAGCGGCGGAACCACATCCTCCGGTTGCGCTCCAGCAACTCGCGGTTACGACCGAACTCTTCGAGAGGTACGAGCTGGTGGACATCAGGGCCCACATGCGGGGACGGAAGCACTTACCGTCCGGCAACGTGTTCTCGCTGGTGATGCGGATCGAGGCGATGGCTGATCGGGAAGGCGAGCCGGGAGCCATCGTGGAAGAGATCGTGAGTGGGCTGGCGGGGCCGCGGCATGCGAGGTTGAGGAAGACGCTGCTGAAGTGGTTTGCGCTGGTGGCCCGGCGGCACGAGGTTGATCTAGACTTTTTGCAGGACGAGGAGGCCGTCAGGCACCACATGGCGACCGGGACGATACGCACGTTCGCGGACGAGTGCTTCGCAAGACGCTTCGCCGTCCTGCGTGCGCAAGGCCGACAAGAGGGCATCGAACGGGGCGTGCAGCATGAGCGCAACCTGCTGCGACGCCTTGCCGAGAGAAAGTTCGGAGCGCAGGTGGGTCACCGGGTGGCAGGTATGCTGGCGACGATCGACGACCCGGCTCAGCTGGAGGACGTCGGAGACTGGATCATCGACTGCGAAGATGGCGACGAGCTGCTCGCGCGGATCGGGTAGGCCTCAGCTGAGCTGAGATTGGTGGTTTGGCCGCATCGGGGACGTAGCGCCTCTTGGCTTGGAGGAGTTCCGCGCCAGTCGGAGCGTTAGCGGGCGCGCCACATCTAATTCCTGCCTCGTCCCGACCAACAAGACTCCGCTGGAAGCTCCGGGGTCGATTCGATCCGTGCTTCTCTGCCGCCGCAAGTCTAGCTGGACACTTGCGCAAATCCTTCGTGGCGCAGCGCCAGTCTTGCCCACGCAGGGAGAGTTGTCCGTGCGGATCATTCGGAACGTCCGAGCGCAAATCGGCAATCGACGCCTTCGGCTGACCACTACTCATCCCGGTCACATCCAAGCTTGATTCCATGGCACGCCGCGCACCGACGGATAGGGTCGCCTCCGGCAAAGACAGTCGGATCTAGAATGCTGCCGGCCCCCGCTAGGCCTGGAAGCCTTTCGCCTTCCAGTAATGCGTCTACGGCACCTCGCGTGGCTGTGGGCGCCCCGTGTGGATTCCGGTGCCCGCGCGTCGATCGGGCGGACGCGCCGCGGGTGATGTCGAACAGGCATCCGGAAGCGATGCCACTGCCGGGCGGCGCCGTCGTGCTGGGAGGCCGCAGGGGGCTGAGCTCCTCCGCCGTCCGGCTATAGGTCAATTCTCAGACCCTGCGTGTTTCCTCGCAGATCACCTGAGCGCGAAGGGGCTTGTCACATTGGCTTGACGGCGAAGTGGCTGAGGAATCCGATTCCTTGGTCAAACTGACTGGCGCGGGCGACCCTGCCCCTCTTCCCCCAGCAGCGTTCCTCCAAACCTGTCTGAGGCTCGATCCTCATACCGTGCCGCGTACGCTGCCCCTCTGACCGACTGCAGGGTTTATTATCAAATCGCTGGTGGGTCAGCGAAAGCGGCTGATATTGGTACGCGCCCCACACTGGGGTCGGGTATTCTTCGGCGTGCCGGCGAGG
>JAJDWM010000416.1 GCA_022825595.1 Bryobacterales bacterium
AGCCACCCCACCCCAGCACGACGTAGGCCCAGCGGGCACCCAGAAGGATGCCGATCGACTGGAACAGCCAAGTCACCATCGTCCACACGCGTGTGGTGTGGATCCAGCGCTCACCCGGCTGCCGGGTGATCAGCGAGGCCAGCGCGAAGGCGAAGGGGACCGTAAAGCCCACGTACCCGAGGTACAGCATGGGTGGGTGGATCGCCATCATTGGGTGCTGCAACAGTGGGTTCAGCCCGCTCCCGTCCGGCACGGCCGTGATCTGCGGTCCGGACATGATGACTTGGAATGGGTTTGCCTTGAACGCCACCAGGCCTAGGAAGAAAGCTTGCGTGGCCGCCATGGTGACGACCACGTAGGAGATCATGCTCCGGTGCCGCGACCGCCCGGTGAAGACTGCCACAAAGGTGTACGTCGCCGCGATCCAACTCCAAAACAGGAGTGAGCCCTCTTGGCCCCCCCACCAGGCCGCGACCTTGTAGAGCAGGTCCAGATCCGCGTTCGAGCGCGAAGCGACGTAGTTGAAGCTGAAGTCGTCGGTCAGAATGGCGTGCAGCAGGATTCCCGAGGCGACCGTGGTCATCAGCCACGCGCTCAGCACTCCCCGCTGAGCGCTAACCTCCAGGAAGGGGTTCGAGCGCAGCTTGCCTGCGAGCGCCGCCACGGCGGAGTATATCGACAGCAAGAACGCGAGCAGTACCGCGAGATACCCTAGGCTCTCCATCCCACCTCCAAGCCGGACCTCGGTGCCGCGGTAGCAGTGCGGCTGGCCAATGCTCCTGGAACTATTCGGCGATGCTCCCGGCAATCGCTGAGTAGACAGGGGCGGCGCTGCCCTCGGGGACCGCTTCGTACTTCGAGGCGCACTTTGCCTGAATCTTCGATGCCTCGAACGTCCCGTCCGACCTTAGGACTCCGTCGCAAAGCGCTTGCGCCCGATCGCGGAACGTGTCTGGCAGCGGGTCTGCGCCCGTGTAGACCACTTCCAGCACCCTCGGCTCGGGCATGCCCTCCTCGTGCTGGTGCAGGGTGAACTCGACGCTGCCTGCCTTGCGGACGATCGATCCGACGGCCACATCTCCGCCCACGCGAATCCGCTTCGAGCCGGGGTCGTCCATTGCAAGCAGTTCGTCAAGGGTGACGTAGTATGTAGCACTCTCTTGCACTCCGCCGACTGCCATCCATGCCAGCGTGAGCACAATCGCGAGGGTGATGAGAACGAATTTCTTCTGCTTCACGGTTCCCTCCGGACCTAATCATAGCAGCCCGTCCCATGCGCTAGGTTGAGTGGCCGACTGACGTTTGGAGTAGATTGCGGAGTTCCAAGGCCTCCGGCGAGACTCCAGAGCACCCGGCGGATTGCGCCTGGAGATTGGGCAGGAAGGGCACTCTGATCAGCGCACCAGTGGACGTGTCCAGACTCTGTCGGCAGTCAGGATCTTGGCACAAGAGGGCCTGTTCCTCAAGTGGTGCGAGCGAGGAGTCCGTTGTAGTGTCGGCCCTGCCGCATCGCCGTGCGTCCTTCGGGATGCTCCTGCCGCGGAAAGGATTGTCCGAAGCTGCCCGCGGCACGCCGTCGGGCTGGGACCGGCAGTCTCTCGCCCCGCCGGCAGTTCCCGCGTCGAGCCGGTGCGCTGCGCTCTTTTCAGGTCCGCCCCCCAGCCCGACCGGCGGGTGATTCCTGATCCTTACCGTGGCCGTGGAGCCATTCCGTTTCGGGACTGTGGACACGCACATTCTTGTGATGCGGTTCGTCCCGTTCAGCTCCCGGACTGCCCGACGGCGGTTGCAAGGGATGCGAGTCCGAAGCATGCCGACGCTTGCTACCATAAGAACGCACTGGGCGTGGTCGGAGTGTCGCGCTCGGTCGATAGGCCCGCATGCAAAGAATCTCGCGCTGGTTCGTGCCGTTGGGGATATCTCTTGTCGTTCTGACCGTCGTTCTGACAGTCGGCGGTCCATCGAAGCGCGTCTCGGCCGACTCCGGGGACGCAGAGATTCGTCAGAGCCTCGCCGACTTCTCCGAACTGTTGGCCACCGTGGAGTCCCACTACGCAACCGACGTGGATGCGAGGGAAGTGCTGTTCAACGGGGCAATTCCGCGGATGCTGCGCATGCTGGACCCCCATTCTTCCTTCTTCAACCCGGAGGCCTACAAGCAGCTGCGGGACGACCAGAAGGGGAGCTACGCGGGCGTTGGCATGCACATCGGCGACCGCGGCGGCAGCACGATAGTCGTCGCTCCCATGCCCCGCACGCCGGCCTACCGGGCCGGGCTCCGTCCGGGCGACGTGATTGTCGAGGTGGATGGGAAGAATGTGGAGGACCTCTCCGTCTTGGAGGTCTCTCAGCGACTGCGCGGCCAAGTCAGCACGGATGTGAGGATCGGCATCGAGCGCCGGGGCTCCGAGAGCCTTCTCGAGTTCACGGTCACCCGTGCACGTATCCCGCGGCCGTCCGTTCCTACCAGTTTCGAGATCAAGCCCGGGGTCGGCTTTGTGCGGATCGACACCTTTAACGAGAACACGGGCCGCGAGCTGGACGACGCGCTCTCCAAGCTCAAGGTCGAGCGGCTGGAAGGCCTGGTCCTAGACTTGCGCGGCAATCGCGGTGGTCTTCTGAGCGAAGGCGTGCGGGTCTCGGATCGCTTCTTGGATAAGGGCCAGACCATCGTCTCCCACCATGGCCGGGCCTCGCAAGAGCGCATGTACACTGTGCGCCGGGGGAATCGTGGCCACATCTATCCCATGGTGGTCATGGTGGACTGCAACTCAGCCTCAGCTTCGGAGATAGTCGCCGGAGCACTGCAGGATCACGACCGCGCCCTGATCGTAGGGAGCAACACCTTCGGAAAAGGACTGGTCCAGACCGTATTCGTGCTGTCCCAGTCTGCGGGCCTTGCGCTGACCACAGCCCGCTACTACACCCCGAGCGGTCGACTCATCCAGCGCCGATACGACGGCGTGTCGATGCTCGAATACTACAGCAATCCCTGCAGCGAGGGCTATCGGCCACAGCGCGACGGAGTGCGCCTGACCGACAAGGGTCGCGAGGTGTTCGCAGGCGGAGGAATCACGCCCGACATCGAGCTCGAAGAGCGGAAGGCAAACGACTTCCAGTGGCTCTTGACACGGCGCTACGCAATAGAGACATTCGCTCAGGACTACAGCCGCGACCACCCCGACCTAGCGATGGGCTGGGACGTCAGTCCGGACGTCCTAGAGAGCTTCCGGGAGTTCTTGGTGACCGAGTCTATCGAGTTCGACGACGAGGACTTCGACGCCAACCTCGACTACCTTCGCAGGTCGATCAAGCGATATGTTTACGACTCGGCTTACGACATCGAGGTCGGCCAGCGTGTGTACTACGAGCTTGATCCCGATGTGCAGCAGGCGCTCGACGCCCTGCCGAGGGCGAGAATGCTGCTGGAGGGCGGTGCGCGTTTGGTCGCCGGGCTTCCCTCGCAGTAACTTAGGCGGGAGATCGGGCCGCCTCTCGGGTGGTTCGTCCTACAGAGTCGCAGTGCATCGACGGGCGGCCGAATACGCTGGTCACCCCAAAGGTTGCTCTGTCGCGCGGAGTCACCTGCACGGAGGTTCGGGGCATCGCCCAAGCGGGCGCTCCGACAGCCGCTGGGCCTCGGCAGCCGAGACTAGATCGCCCCTAGGAATGGGCAAGGCTGGGTGCGTCCCACAGGTACGAGCAAGGCGCTCTCCAAGCGAGAATCTGCGTTGGTCCGCAGTGGCTCGGTCTCGGTAGCCCATTCGAGGCCGAGGCCGCAGGATCGCCGTCCCGCTCCGAATCGCTGGGATCTTGGACCAGGAATCAGTCCTGCTTCCTGCTCTGGTCGATGGCTTCCAAGAACTGTTGCTCGTCCTGAAAGTCGCAGTAGACCGACGCAAAGCGGACGTACGCAACCCTGTCCACGCGCTTGAGCTCCTTCATGAGGAGTTCACCGATGTCCCTCGTGGTGCACTCGTTGTCAGCGGACTCGATCGCCAGTCTCTCCGTCGACCGCACGATCGCCTGGATTGTGGCCATCGAGACGGGCCGCTTCTCACATGCTCGCAAGAGCCCCTGGAGCACTTTCTGCCGGTCGAAGCGTTCCCTCCGGCGGTCCTTCTTGACCACCATCAGCGGAATCTCGTCGACCCGCTCATACGTGGTAAACCTCCTGCTGCACTCCAGGCAGCGCCGACGGCGCCGGATTGCCTCCCCTTCCTGGGTGATGCGCGAGTCCACCACCTTGGTCTTGGAATACTCGCAATACGGGCATCTCACAGTAGTGCGCCCCCGATACTACTATCGCCCATGGCGACCGCAGGTATACTCGGGAAATGCCGTTGCGCCTTATCGCCTTGGCGTATTCCATAGCGCTGGCAGCTCTCGCCCAGCCCCCCAACATTCTCTGGATTAGTTCCGAGGACAACGGGCCCCACTTGGGTGTGTACGGGGACGAGTACGCGACCACTCCGAACCTAGATGCACTTGGCAAGCGCGGAATGATCTACCGCAATGCCTGGTCGACGGCTCCCGTGTGCGCGCCCGCGCGCACGACCATCATCAGCGGGATGTACCCGCCGTCCACCGGATCCCAGCACATGCGGTCCCGCACGAGGCTTCCCGGCTCGATGCGCATGTTCCCGCAGTACCTTCGGGATGCAGGGTACTACGTATCCAACAACTCCAAGGAGGACTACAACTTGGAGAAGCCCGGACAGGTCTGGGACGAGTCAAGTCGCCAGGCGCACTGGCGGAAGAGGGCTCCCGGCCAACCGTTCTTCGCCGTGTTCAACTTTACCGTCACCCACGAGTCGCAGATCCGAAGGCGCCCTCACACGAAGGTGCACCCTCCTTCTGAAGTGCGGGTTCCCGGATACCACCCCGACACTGAGGAGAGCCGGACCGATTGGGCCCAATACCACGACAAGGTGTCCGAAATGGACGGGATGGCCGGCCGTGTCTTGGATGAGCTGCGGGAAGACGGGCTCGAGGACAGCACGATCGTCTTCTATTGGGCGGACCATGGCCCCGGCATGCCGAGGAGCAAGCGCTGGACGTACAACTCGGGCTTGCACGTGCCGATGATTCTCTTCGTCCCTGAGAGTCTCCGCCATCTGCGGCCTCCCGAATACAAACCAGGCGGCGAGAGCCGGCGCTTGGTGGGCTTCGTCGACCTTGCGCCTACCGTGTTGAGCTTGGCGGGCATCGAGCCCCCGGCGCACTTCCAAGGGCATGCCTTCGCCGGTCCGTACGTGACCGAGCCGCCTGCCTTCGCATACGGCTTCCGGGGCCGCATGGACGAGCGCTACGACATGGTTCGGGCAGTGACGGACGGGCGCTACGTCTACATGCGGAACTTCATGCCCCATCGTCTCTACGGGCAGTACATCCAGTACATGTTCCAGACGCCGACCACCGCGGTTTGGCACAGGCTTTACCAGCAGGGAATGCTGAAGCCGCCTCGGACCCACTTCTGGGAGCCCAAACCCGCGGAAGAGCTCTACGACCTTGAGCAGGATCCGGACGAGACCCGAAACCTGGCCGGCAGCGCGGATCACTCCGCTGTCGTCAAACGCCTGCGCGCTGCCAGGAGAGAGTGGTCGCTGTCAATTCGTGACCTCGGCTTTCTCCCGGAGAGCGAGATCCACGCTCGCGCGGGCAAGGATGCCCCTCATTCCATGGGCGCCGATCCGGTTCGATTCCCTTTGGGGCGGATCATGGCGATGGCCGAACTGGCGTCTTCGCTGCGCCAGGATGTCGACGCGGCTCTCCGGGACGGACTTAGGGACGATGACGCCGCCGTTCGCTACTGGGCAGCAAGCGGCGCTCTGATGCGGGGCCAGGCTTGCGTCCAAAGGCTGGCCACCGACCTCAGGGTCGCTCTTGAAGATGAGAATCCCGCGGTCCGGGTGGCGGCTGGCGAAGCGCTGGGACGTTTCGGGTCCGACGATGACGTGGCGCGCGCATTGGGGGCATTGGTTCCATTGGCCGACTCGACGCGCAGCGGCCTGTATGTGGCGATGGCTGCACTGAATGCGTTGGACTATATGGACGGTCGGGCGGACCCCGCGCTCGACGCGATCCTCGCATTGCCTCAGGAGGACGCCGGCTACGACCAACGCTTCCGTGCTTACGTTCCCAACCTGGTCAAGAAGATCAGGGCGGACTCCGAGTAGGCTGCCACGGTTCACCACTCCTGCCTTGCCTCCGCCCAGCTGGTCAGAGACGGGTGATCGGGCCCTTGTTGCGCTCCGTTCCACGGCTCCCCGGAGTCGGGCGGCAGCCGCTGTAGACTGCACCTAAGGCCGATGGCGATCTCGACAAACCCTGTGCAGCTGCGCGAGCGGCTCATCTTTGCCTTGGACGTTCCGGACACGGAGAGCGCCGAGCAGCTTGCGGACACGCTCGGTGACTCTGTGTGCTTCTACAAGCTGGGGCTGGAACTCTTCATGGCCGGGGGGTACTTTCGCTTGGTCGACCGCCTGCTGGATGCCGGAAGGCGAGTCTTCGTCGACCTGAAGTTCTTCGACGTTCCTGCCACCGTGGGACGTGCCGTCCGTCGACTGTCCGGGAGCGGAGTGTCGTACTGCACGGTTCATGGGAATGACTCGATCCTTGAAGCCGCCTGTGCGAACCGGGGCGACACAGGAATCCTGGCAGTCACGGCCCTAACCAGCCTTGACAGGGGCGACCTAGACGATCTGGGCTTCGACTGCGACCCCCACGAGCTCGTGCTGTCGCGAGCAAGGCGAGCGTTCGAGATCGGCTGCGACGGAGTAATCTCCTCCGGCTTAGAGGTGCCCGCCCTGCGGCGACACTTGGACAGCCGATTGCTGGTCGTGACCCCCGGCATCAGGCCAGTCGAGAACAGGCCGCCCGATGACCAGAAACGCACAGTGGACGTCCGTCGGGCATTCCTCAACGGTGCAGACCACATCGTGGTCGGGCGCCCGATTCGCGACGCGCGCGACCCGCGCCAAGCGGCAGAAGCGATCCAGTCGACGATCCGGTCCGTCTTCGCCGGATGACGCGGTTCGCCCTAGTGTGACCCGGCGCCCACCGCCGTCCCTCCGTCCCAAGCGCCCGTTCCGGATATCAGACCGTGTTCAGCAGAGGCCGAGGTCTGAAGCTAGGCCGATGCGCTTGAGTTTTCCCGTCGGGCCCTTGGGAATGGCGTCAACGAACACGAAGATCCTCGGGACCTTGTAGTTTGCCAGCCGTCGCGATGCGAACTGGCGCAGCATGAGCGCCGTCAGCGTACGTCCCGCCTTGGGAACGATGGCGGCGGCCACTTCCTCTCCAAGCTTCGCGTGAGGGGCCGCGAAGGCAACCACTTGCGCAACGTCGGGGTGTTCCAGCAGTGTCTCGTCTATCTCGCGCGGAGAGATCTTCTCGCCTCCGCGGTTGATGAGCTCCTTGAGACGACCCGTGATGGTGTAGTACCCGTCGGTGTCACGATAGCCTTGGTCCCCGGTGCGGAACCAGCCCTTCCGGAAGGCTTCTGCGTTGGCCTGGGGATTGTCGACATAGCCCGCCATCACGTTCGCTCCCCGGATGACGATCTCGCCTATGGCTCCGTCGGCCAGCAATTCTCCAGAGTCCCCCATGACGGCCATCTCCGGACCTGCCTGAGGGCCTACCGTCCCAGGCTTTCGCAGCTTGGGCGGCAGCGGATTGCTGGCCATTTGGTGGGATGCCTCGGTCATTCCGTACGACTCGACCACCGGGCATCCGAATCGATCTTCCAGAGCGTCCAGAACCGATGGCGCCAGCGCCGCGGATGACGAGCGGACCAGCCTCAAGCGGCTGCTAGCTAGCTCGGTTGGATTGCGTTCGGCCCGCTGGACGACCGTCTGGTGCATGGTCGGCACGGCGCTGTACCACGTCGGCCGCAATTGCTCGAGCCACCGGAAGAATCGCATAGGGGCGAAGCCAGTCGTGGCGAGTACGCACGCCCCCGCCCGAAGCGATGCCAGAAGCACTCCCACCAAGCCGTGGATATGGAACAGCGGCATGATATTCAGGCACCGGTCCGAAGGGTCCAGCCGCAGGGTCTTCGCGACGCTTGCAGCGGAGGCAGTCAGGTTGTCGTGAGAGAGCGGAACGAGTTTAGGTCGCGACGTTGTGCCGGAAGTGTGCAGCAGTAGCGCGGCATCGGTTGGCCTCGGTTGCCCGGCAGGTGGGATCGGCACTGACCCGTTCCCGTCCAGCAAAAAGCCTCCGCACGGATCGGTCTCCAATAGCCGGAGTACTTGGATTCCGAGCGCTTGGGCCGCGGCCTCTGGATCTGAGCCACACCCCTCTCCTACCACCAGCGCTCTCGCACCGAGGCTCCGAAGTGCGTCAAGCAGTTCCCGTTTCCGCAACCCTGGGTGCAGCGGGGCCGCCGCTGCGGCAGTCGAGACCGCTACGAAGGCCGCAGCCATGTGCGGGCCGTTCCGCAGCACCATTGCGACCGGTTCTCCGCGGCCGATACCTGCCCGGCGCAGACTCGCCCGCGTACGCTCGGCCAGCTGCAGCAGTTCGCCGTACGTCATCGTCGGCCCGCTCTCGCCGGCCAGCGCGGGCCGTGCAGGATCTGCATCCGCCAGCATTTCGGGAACGGTCCTTGCCGTTTTCGTGGGGTCCATTCCCTGACTCCGCCTCAGACCAGATAAGTGTAGTCGTCCAGCAATCTTGAGGCAGTCGCCAACACCTCGTGCTCATCCCCTTGCCCCAGCAGACCCTGCGCCTTGCGATCGGCGAGACGGCGGGAAATCGCATTGAGCACCTCTTCGGGTTCGTATCGGAATGCGCCCAGCACGTCGCGCACGCTGTTGCCGCGAATTGGGGTTCCGACCGACCTATGGCCGTCCGGTTCGATCCCGACGTCAATCGCGGTCACGGCTCCGAATAGATTGTGCATGTCCCCGAGCGTCTCTTGGTACGCGCCAAGGAGCAGGAAGGCGAGGTAGTATGGCTCGCCCGGGCGTAGCGGGTGCAGCTCGAGCGAGCTCTTGAAGTGCTTTATGTCGACAAACCGGTCCACAGTGCCGTCGGAGTCGCAGGTAATGTCGCAAATGACGCCTCGCTCGGTGGGCACCTCGTTCAGCCTGTGGATGGGGATCACCGGAAAGAGCTGGTCGAATGCCCAGAAATCCGGCATCGACTGGAACATCGAGAAGTTGCACACGTACTTGGACGCCAGCATCTCGTCTAGGTCTTTCAGCTCCTTGGGGCGGTCCTTCATCTTCCGCGAGAAGTGGGCCACCTGACGGCAAGTGTTCCAGAAGAGCCATTCTCCCTTGGCCTTGTCGCGCAGCCCCAGATAGCCCAGTTCGAACAGGGAGGTCATGTCGCGGCGTTGCTGCAGCGCGTCGTGGTAACGCTCGCGGAAGTTCTTCGCATTGATCCCCCGAGCTATGTCCACAAGTTCTAGGACCGGTTCGGCGACCGACCGGATCTCCTCGATGTACTCGGCCGGGGCAAGGCCGGGAGTGACCACCTTGCGCACCTCCACGATGAGCATGGCATGGTAAGCTGCGACGGCCCGACCGTGCTCGGTCACGATCGTCGGAGCCCGCACTCCCTCTGTCGCGCACACCTCCCCGATCGTGTACACGATGTCATTGGAGAACTCCTGCACCGTGTAGTTCATCGAGAACTCGCTCGCCGTGCCCGAGCCGTCATAGTCGACTCCCAGACCTCCTCCTACATTGAGGTACTCGATGTCGAAGCCTGTCTGGACGGCCTTGGCGTAGACCCTGGCGGCCTCCTTGAACGCCTGCTTGGCCCGCCGGATGTCATTGACCTGCGACCCGATGTGGAAATGAAGCATCCGCAGCTGGGAACCTCCACCGGCTTCGCGGATCATGTCGAGCGCTTGGACAAGGTCCAGAGTGCCCATGCCGAACTTGGCGAACTCCCCACAGGAGTCCTCCCACTTGCCGCTCCCGCGGGAGCTCAGCCGGACCCTGAGGCCGATGGGTGGCCGCTCGCTAAGGGTTTGGGCGAGCTGCAGAGTACGGGCCAGATCTTGGGTGTCCTCGACGATGACAACGGCTTGTCGGCCGAGCTTGCTGGCCTGCATCGCCATGCGCAGGTATAGGTCGTCCTTGAGGCCGTTGCAGGCAATCAGGGCGCTGTCCGACAGCGGCATCGACAGGGCCGCAACGAGTTCGGCCTTGCTCCCCACTTCCAGCCCGTAGTCGAAAGCGCGCCCCGAGTTGGCCAGCCGATGGAGAATATCCGGCCTCTGGTTCACCTTGACGGGGTAGGCTCCGATGTGGCGCCCCGGGTACCGGAACTCCTCGATCGCATTCGCGAAGGCTTGGTGCAGCGACGACAGCCGCTCGTCGAGGATCTGCGGAAACCTGAGCAGGAACGGCGGACAGACCTGCTTTCGCACATGCTCCCGGACAACCTCGAGCACGTCGACCTCGAGGCCGCGGATCTTGCTCGGAGCCACCGTGAGGTGGCCAGCCGTGTTCACGCCGAAGAATCCGAAGCCCCAACTGTCGATACCATACGGGCGGGCCGCGCCCGGAGGGCTGGCGTATGCGGGCTTTGGTGGGGCCTGGGCGCTATCCGTTGTCGGGACGGGCATCGTTTCGGGCACGTTGGAGCACGTGACTGGGCCCTCTGAACGGGGCCGCGCTAGTTCTTGAACAGCGCGTGGAAAGCCGCACGGGCGTCCGCCGCGGGGTTTCGCCCTCCTCGGGCGGTGAGGTTCACGGAGGCCCGTGGGGCGAAGTAGCCGCAGAAGTTCGCGCGCTTCTTGTCCCGGACCCACTCGGCCTGAGGCTCCGCGCACTGGTTGCTCCGCGCCGGAGCGAAATGCCGGCAGTGGACACAGGCGTGAAGGTCTGCCCCGCAGCTGTCGCAGGTGTCATTCCGCTGGATCTTCTGCCTGCCCAGCAGGCGCACAGGGTGGCCGCACCGGGAACAGGACAGTGCAAAATCCGCCATAATGACTGCTTGGACAAGCGTACCATGCGCGCGCGCCCAAACCGGCGACTGGGCGCCTCACTGTCGGTGCTCGCGCTCGGTGCCGGATTGGCTTGCGGCGGCAAGGTGCCGCCGACGTTCTACTACGTCCTGAACCTCCCGTCGCCTGCGCCTGCCGCTGAGGCCCTCGAGCACACAGCCGTGCTGATGCCGATCCGCGCTGGCCGCGTCGTTCGGCAAGGGCGGATCGTGTACCGGGAGTCCCCCGAGCAGGTTGGATTCTACGAATACCACCGCTGGGCCGAGGATCCGCCCCAGAGCGTGGGGCGCTCCCTATTGCGTCACGTCCGCGCGCGAGGGACGTTCGCGTCGGTTGCGCCATTCGACGGTCGTACCCGTGCGGACTTCATCCTGCGGGGAGAGTTGACTAGGCTTGAGGAGGTGGACCACGGCGGCTCCGTACGCGCCGAGGTGGAACTGTACCTCGAACTGGTGCATTCCGCCA
>JAJDWM010000233.1 GCA_022825595.1 Bryobacterales bacterium
CGGCGGAAGGGGCGGGTCCGGGCGCACTTGTTCGTGTGCCCGCTGGAGTCCTACGTGGAATGGCACCTGCGGGAGCGTTGGCCGAAGTGCTGAACCAGCACGAGGATCCAGAGGGCTGGAAGGCGGAATGCGACCTGGTGGCGGCGGCGGAGCGCCGGAGGGATTTCGCAAGAGAAGAACTGCGGCACGAGGCAAGGGGGCCGCTGCGCCGTCTCCGGACGCTGATTTCTGAGATGGGGCCCACTGCGCCGCACCGGTGCAGGGTCAGCAAGGCCAATCGGGCGTGGCTCACTTCGCGGGCGAGGGGGGCTGCGGTCAAGGCTCTCCTTACTCAACCGAGGGGTGTGGCGGCGGACTCGAAGAGCAACCCCTACATCGCCGACACTTCGAACAACCGCGTCCGTCGGGGTGATCTGTTCGGAATTATTGCCATGGTGGCGGGAACCGGGGAGTCCGACGGGGCGGGGATGGCGGACCGGCTACCGACGCCGACCACTAGTACCCGAGCGGTCTGGCTGTCGGGTAGGACGACAGCCTGTGCACTGCGGACACCGAGAACGGCAGAATCCGGTGCGTCAACACCACCCACGTGCGGATGTCTGGGCCTTAGGTGTCACCGTTTGGAGCGTCGTCGTGTGGACCTACAGTTGCGCCACTTCGGGATGTCAGCGGGCCCAGAAGCGCAGCAACACGAGAGCTGGCCACGATTGAGAACGCAGCAGGGCAGTCCGACTCGCAGATTGGCGGATGGGGTGTCCATACTGAGGTGACGGTCTGCGCAGCCACGGCCGAAGTTGGTGGAGCGAGCGTCGGAACTGAGAGGAGCAGATGTGGTCGCACGCGTGCGAACTGAGGGTGGTGCGGTGAACAGGCTGCTGCCTTGCGGAAGAGGGAGAGGCGAACCGAACCGGGGACTTTGCCGAAGTCAGCAAGGGAATGGGCCTGAGACCGGGTGGATTTCGAGGGTCCGGGGTCCACTCCGTCCGCGACGGGCAACTGAATGCGAGGTCTGGAGCCTCTCGTGTTGCACCCGCGTCCCGGGTTTCCCATGCCGAAGAACCTACGGCGTCGCCAATCTAGAAGGATGAACAATAGTCCGCGGCTTCGGGAGAATGGGCAGAGGGAATCGGGGCTTGCGGAGCGTACCTTGGCGACAAGGCTGCCAATGACGGTGGAGACATCCTTCTCGTGACGGGATCAGAACACGAAGCGTTGTACTCCGCCCACCTGCTGAAGGCTCTAGTCACCGTCCGCCGGAACGCCGATATGGCTCAGGGCGACGTCTTGGTTCACAATCGCCCCGGTCAGTTTGCCCTAATCGAAGTCCCCTTCTCGCCTCTTCCCGACCAGCGCGCTGCCCACGCAGTCCTCTCAGCCACGGACGATTACATCACCGCTTTCGAGCTCGGCTTCAACACGACCTGTACGATCGGGCAGGACCTTATGCTGCAACTGCAAAGCGGTTGTTTCTTCCGCCGTACGATCCCACAGTCATTGGCAGAGGGAGGACCGATCGCGTGAATCCGATCCGGATCTTCATCAGCAGCGTACAGCGGGAATTCTCTGGCGAGCGGGGGCTGTTGCGCGACTACCTGCGGGGCGACCCACTCATGCGGCGCTTCTTTGAGGCGTTTCTCTTCGAGGATGTGCCAGCATCCGACCGCCGGCCCCGTGACGTCTATCTGGACGAAGTCGCACGCTGCGACATCTTTGTGTGCATCCTTGGAAAGGAGTACGGATTCGAGGACGAATAGGGAGTCTCGCCCACTGAGCATGAGTTCGACCGGGCCACGGAGTCGAATAAGCACCGGCTCATCTTCGTGAAGAGCGCGAGGAAGGGTGATCGACACCCGAAGATGCGGGTGCTCGTCGACAGGGCGCAGGCCGGCCTAGTGCGAAGGCGCTTTGCGACGTCCGCCGAATTGGTGGCCGGCCTCTACGCTGCGCTCGTGCAGTACCTCGAAGCAAAGGAGCTGTTGCGCTTCGGACCGTTCGACGCGGCCCATTGCTCGGGTGCAACCCTCGACGACCTGGATGTAGAAGGAATGTACCGATTCATCCGCATTGCTCGAAGGACTCGGCAACTCCCGCTGCCTCCGGAGACTCCTCCGGCTGACCTGCTCAGGCATTTGAACCTCTTGAGTAAGGGACGGCTCACCAATGCGGCTGTTCTGCTGTTCGGGAGAGCCCCTCAACGATTCCTGATCTCCTCCGAAGTCAAATGCGCGCACTTCCACGGGACTGAAGTCTCCAAGCCGATTCCGTCTTATCAGGTATACAAGGGAACAGTCTTCGAGTTGGTGGACCAAGCGGTCGACTTCGTCCTCAGCAAGATTGCGCTGGCCGTTGGTACAAGGGCGGAGAACGTCCGAGCCCCCGTTTCCTACGAGATCCCGAAAGAGGTAGTAGCAGAAGCCGTCGTCAATGCGGTGGCGCACCGGGACTACACCGACAACAGCAGCGTTCAGATCATGCTATTCGCGGATCGGCTGGAGATCCTGAATTCCGGCGAGTTGCCGCCACCCCTGACCGTCGAAAAGCTCCGAGTCGCGCACCAGTCGCTGCCCGGCAATCCGCTGATCGCAGAATCGATGTACCTGCTGCGCTACATCGAGAGAATGGGGACAGGGACGGTGGACATGATCCGGCGCTGCGCCGAGGTGGGCCTACCGGAGCCCGAGTTCGATGTGGGCGCGGGCTTCCTAACGAGGGTCTGGCGGCCGCGCAACCTTGAGAAGCCACACCCTGTGGTAAGGCAACTTCCCGCGACAACCCGCAGCATCGCACAGGCGACTACCCAAGAAACCAAGGGACCGACCCCAAACACTACCCAAGAACTACCTAGGACTGCCCAAGAAACTGCTGGCTCACCCTCCGGGACTACCCGAGAAACCACTCCCAGCGCAGATACGACGCCTACTAGGGACCGGATCGTCACTCTCTTGCGACACAATCCGAACCTGACTCGGCGCGATCTGGCTTCACGCGTCCGAGTCACACCGGCGGGCGTCAAGTACCACCTTGACAAGCTCCGGAAGGCAGGCCGCATCCGGCATGTGGGACCCACCAAGAAGGGCCGCTGGGAAGTACTGGATTCATGACCCCAGTCGGCGGCCCGGAGATCCAGGCCCGGAGGCGAGTCACAAGCCTCCTACGAGACGACCTCGGTTACCGTTCTCCTTGCGAGGGGTGCGAACTCCATGGAGTTCGCACCCTCCCATGAAGAACCCCCTGCCACCTTCCTAACCGGCAACGGCCACCCCCATAGCCTCAACGGCAAGGCCTAAACAGACCTGAAGTGCGGGGCACGCTTGGCGGATGTGACCCTCTCTATGACGCCAACTGTGAAGCCTGCAGCCCCTCTTCTTACGGGGCCAAGGCCCACTCAACGGTCGGCGGGAACACGGTCGCTGTGTCCTTCATCGACTCTAGGGACCCGTCCGCCAACGACACTCTTCATTGGCCACTGGCGACAACTGTCGTCCGGGCCGTCCCGTTCGCACCTCGCCCGACTTTGCGGGACTACAGCATCGCCGCGAGAACCTCCTCGCTCACTGGGGTTAGGCGACGAGCCCAAGTGTCGATGAGGGGCAGAATGCGAGCCTCTGCCGACGTGTCCTTGTCGATTGGTAGGGGCCGGTTGGCGATCGGCTCGACGCAAGCCGGAGTTGGCGGCACAGGAGGGCTGGGGGACCGTGCGGAGCCGGCTTGAGTCTTCGCGATCTCGAAGTGGCCGCGATATATGGAGACAGGCCGAAGGAAGTCCTGCCAGGCAAGCCCGGCCCAGATGTTGCTCGTCGGATCGCGGTAGGAGGCCGAGCGAAACACAGCTGCGACGGCGGTCACCATCAGTGCGAGTCGATGAAACGCTCGGCGGTCGCGGCCCGGAATCTTGACGCCCGGGTTGTAACCGGCCTGACCGGTTCTCCGATCTGGCACCTGCTCTATCAGTTCCATCCACCCGTCGAGGCCGAGATCAAAGCGGCCTTCGCAAGGAGATTCTGCGGCCGGATCCTGCACACCCACATGGAGGATGCTGGGGTGACACCTGACCGTCGCGGAAGCATCCTGGGCTCGCACCTCTAACTTTCGCGAGCCGGGCCGTGCGTGGGACTTCCGCTCCGTCGGCCGTGGCCAAGTTGACTTCGGCAGCATTCTGCGGGTCCTGACCGATGCTGGATAGTATGGGCCGCTGTCCGTAGAGTGGGAGGACAGCGGCATGGAACGCAAGCAGGGGGCCCGTGGCTCGCTGGCCTACCTGCGGAGCGTGACGTCCGCTGGGGCCCTGAAGCTTCGGGGGCCGGCTTCGCAGTGATCACCTGTAGCGACGCAACGGTATGCTCGGGGGTTCAGCCGCGGCCCGGGGCGTCGAGCAACCGGTTCAGTTCGGCCTGCAGCTCGGCCTGCTTGATACGAAGGCCCGGGGCGTCGTACAGGTTGCGCAGTTCATACGGGTCGTTCTTCAGGTCGTAGACCTCATCCATTCCGGCAAGCTCCCTGTAGCGGATGTACTTCCAGCGGGCGGTCCGGACAGCCTGGTAGCCCATGGACGACATTCGTGGCCAAACCGAATCCGAATAGTACTCGATCAGCACGGATCTTCGCCAGTCCGACGGCGTCGGCCCCTCAAGCAAGGGGATGAGGGAGCGTCCGTGAACATCCGCCGGCGACTCGGCGCCGGCCAGTCTCAGCAGAGTCGGAGCAATGTCGACGCTGACAGCAAGGCCGCTCACCTCCCGACCGGCAGCGATGCGCTCCGGCCAACGCACGGCGAGAGGCACGCGGATGCTCTCTTCATAGGCTAGGCGGCGCTCCTCGTTCAGTCCGTGTTCGCCGTAGAAGTAGCCGTGGTCACTGGTCAGCAGGACTAGGGTGTTCTCTTGCTGCCCGGTTTCGTCGAGTGCCCGCAGCACGTTTGCGAAGGCCTGATCGGCGGCTGTGAGGATTCGCAACCGATCTCTCACGACCTGATCAGGCGTCCCGCTACGCGGGCCCAGCGGAGGAACGCCCGGTATTCGTCGCTGTAGTGCGGGCTTTCCAGCCCCATACGAGCGTGTGTTCGGGCGGCGGGGCACAGATTCGTCCTGGTACAAGCGGCGGAGCCTCCGGGGCGGCCTGAACCCGCCGTCTTTCGGGACGTGTCGGATGCTGCCATCGGCTGCCTGGAAGAGTTCGGGGTGGACGGCCTTGTGCGAAAGGTAGGCCAGGAATGGCCGGTCTCGCCTCCGACGTATGAAATCGGCCACTCGATCCGAGAAGAGATCCGAGGCGTATCCTCTCAGATCGAGTCGCTGCCCATTGTCATTGACCGGTGGGTCAAAGTACGTCCCCTGGCCGCGAAAGCTCAGCCAATCGTCGAACCCGGGCCGGGGCGAATCGTCGAGGCCCATGTGCCACTTGCCAAAGAATGCCGTCTCGTATCCGACCCGGCGGAGCAATCTCGGGAAGGTGAGAAGTTCGTGCGAACGCGGGCTGCGGTCCGTATTGTCGATGATGCCGTGCGAGCGTGGGTACTGGCCAGTGAGGATGCTGGCGCGGTTCGGCGAGCAGAGCGGGATCGCCGCAAACGCATTCGTGAATTGGACTCCCTCGCTTGCGACGCGATCAAAGTTCGGCGTCCGAACGAATGGATGCCCAGCAAACCCGAAGTCGTCAAATCGGACATCGTCCAAGACGACTACCAAGAAGTTCGGGCGGCGTGCCGATTCGGCGGCCATTCTCGAAGAGTGCGGCACGTTGGTCATCTACCGCCGCCGAAATTGGCGGGTCGCGAACGAGCGCGGGCCAATACCTACTCTCGCCCACAAAGGATCGCAATCGAAGGGAACGTTCGAACCGCCAGCACGATGGTAGCCCGACTCCTTCACGCGGTTGCTAGGCATGTGGTGCTTTGGGCAGGGGCGAATAGAAATTAGGGCGCAGCCAAGAATGACTCCAGCAGTCTGTGTTAGTTCGGTACGACTCTGAAGTGCCAGCGTCTTCGCCACCTTGGCCCAACTCATGGGCGAGTTCTGCCGGGGATCGTTCTTGGAGCAGTTCTCCCATTACGTCCATGTGACCCTCTACTCCAAGAAGATGGAACTCTGGGACCAAGTGCCAATTGGGAACCTGAAGGACCGGTTGTTCGTTTGCTGTCGTTCGCTGTTGCTGCCGACGCTGCCAGTCGCAGCGATTTCACTCGCCGAGTGTGACGGTACTTCGGCTCCCGAAGAGCCTGTCGGCCACCGCAGATTGCCAGCTGCCAGAAGGCCGGCGCAGCCAGACGGGACGATATGACGGCGAGCGTGGCAGGAGGCTGCCGTCAACTGTCCCAGGCTACCGAACCTGGCGAGACCTCACGGCTCGCTCGAAGTGAACGCTTACGGCGGGCCGGCTGATCGACCTTCATGGTCCGGGCCCAGCGACCTGAATCCCGCGGTGCGCTGCTCTGGCCCCACCGGTGGCGTCGCTACTGCGAAGCACGGCGCTAACGTCGGCCGACGAACTCGGGAGCTGACCAACTCTCAGGCGCGGCACGAGGCTGGCCTCGGCCGGGAATGACGACTCCCGCGCCAGCTGGTGTGCCATCTCCGGCTTCAACATGCACCCGCACTGTTCCCCGTGGAACAACGAAGGGGACATTTGTGTAAACTATAGACACAGATAAGGGAGCTATGAATGTCGTTTCCATTTGGATTAACCGACGACCACTCAGTAGCACTCTGGAGCACGGTGATCCGTAGCGCATTTCTCCGCTGCAGCGGGGCGTGGAGCACGCCGCCCGGATGCGGGAGGAGGCCCCCTGATGCGTAGCGAAGACCTGCGGCGCGAAAACGAGGCGCTGCGCGAGCGCTACTCCACCCTCAACGCCGCCATCCTGCGGATCAACGCCAGCCTTGACCCAGACGCTGTCCTCCGCGAGGTGGTGGCGAGCGCCCGCCAGCTGACCGACGCGGGCTACTGCGTCGTCACGACCATCGACGAGACAGGCGCGCACCGGGGCGCGGTGTTTGAGGGCTTCACAGAGGAAGAACGACGGAAGCTGAACGCGTGGCCCGACAAAGAGCAGCTGTTCGAGCACCTGCTCGACCTGCCTAAGCCGCTGCGGGTCTTGGACCTAGCCGAGTTCAACCGCACGCTCGACCTGGAGCCCCCCTCGGGGATCTCGTTGTCGGTCGCCTTCCAGGGTGCGCCGATGCGCCACCGCAGTGAGCACTTGGGCCACTTCTTCCTCGGCAAGAAGACGAGCGACGAAACGTTCACCGCCGAAGACGAGGAGGTGCTGACCCTGTTCGCGTCCCAGGCTGCAGCGGCAATCGCCAATGCCCGCGTGCATCGCAGCGAGCGCCGGGCGCGCGCCCGGCTGGAAGCCCTCGTGGAGACCTCGCCGGTCGGCGTGGTGGTCTTCGATGCGCCGACCGGCCGAGCGGTGTCTGTGAATCGCGAGGCTCGGCGGATCGTAGAGAGCCTGCGCCTGCCGGGGCGCCCGACCGAGCAGTTGCTGGAGGTGCTCTCGTGCCGGCGCGCCGACGGCCGGGAACTCTCCCTGAGCAAGCTCCCGATCGCGCAGCAGCTCGTCGAGGGCGAGACGGTACGCGCGGAGGAGATGGAGCTGTCCGTTCCAAACGGACCCAGCATCCGCACGCTGGTCAACGCGACCCCGATCCGTTACCCAGACGGGACCCTCGAGTCGGTGGTGGTGACGCTGCAGGACCTAGCGCCACTGGACAAGATCGAGCGTATGCGGGTCGAGTTCCTGAGCCTGGTGAGCCACGAGCTGCGCGAACCGCTGACCTCCATCAAGGGCTCCGCGGTGACACTCCTGGAGGAGGGCGTGGCGCTCGAGACGGCCGAGCGGCGCGAGTTCTTCCGCATCATTGATGAACAGGCCGATCGCATGCGCGGCCTGCTCAGCGACCTGCTGGACGCGGGGAGCATCGGGGCCGGTACGCTCCGAGTCGCGCCAGAGCCCGTGGGCGTGTCCGAGCTGGTGGAGCCTGCGCGAAGCGCGTTCCTGGGCGGCGGTGGTCGGCACGCCATCGTGGTCGACCTGCCGGCCGGACTGCCCCTCGTGATGGCAGACCGCAACCGCATCGTGCAGGTGCTCAGCAATCTCGTCGCCAACGCCGCACGGCACGCTCCGGAGTCGACGCCGATCCGAATTGCGGTGGCGAGCAAACAGGCGCACGTCGCGGTCTCGGTCTCAGATGAGGGGCGGGGTGTGTCTCCGGAGCAGTTGCAGAATCTGTTCCGCAAGCGTGTAGGGGACCGGGATGGGGCGATCGGCGGCCACCGCTTGGGCCTCGTGATCTGCAAGGGGCTGGTAGAGGCGCACGGCGGACGGATCCGGGCCGAGAGCGCCGGGCCCGGCTGCGGCATGACGGTCACCTTCACGATCCCGGCAGCCCACGAGCCCGCCGTAACGGCACGCAGCCCCGTCAACGCTCCCTCGCCGTCCGCCGATGGACGCGACGGCCGATCGCGCATCCTAGTGGTCGACGACGATCCTCGGACGCTGCGCTTCGTGCGCGACGCGCTCTCGCGGGCTGGCTACACCCCGCTGGTGACAGGCGCCCCGGAGCAACTTCCGGACCTGATCAGGAGCCAGAAGCCGCAGCTGGTCCTGCTCGACCTGCTGCTGCCTGGCAGGGACGGCATCGAGTTGCTTGAGCAGGTGCCCGAGCTGTCCGACCAGCCGGTGATCTTCATCTCAGCTTACGGCCGCGACGAGACGATTGCTCGGGCGCTGGAGTCCGGCGCTGCCGACTACATCGTCAAGCCTTTCTCGCCGACGGAGCTTGTCGCGCGGGTCCGGACCGCGCTGCGGAGGCACGCGCAGCCCCAGCCTTTTGTGGTGGGGGAACTCAGCATCGACTATGAGCGGCGCCGGGTGACCGTCGGGGAAAACGCCGTCGAGCTCACGGCCACCGAGTACGAGCTGCTGCGCGAGCTCTCGCTGAACGCGGGGAGGGTCGTG
>JAJDWM010000482.1 GCA_022825595.1 Bryobacterales bacterium
TTCGACAACTTTTCAAATCACGGGTAGAATGCGTCAGGTTCGGGCGGTCTCGATGAAAGAAAACGACCAGGACGTCCCTGTAACGGGGCGGAAGTGCGCCTTGTGCGGGCACAGTGACGTGAGGGTCCGGTGGCGTCTCCAGAGGCGTAATGTGCTGAGGTGCCGGGAGTGCGGTCTGATGTGGGCAGACCCGCCTCCCGACGAGGACCAGTTGACCCGACTGTACGGGCGCCAGTATTTTGAGCGGCAAACGGAAGTTGGAAAGGATCTCGGCGTCGCAGGTTACGACGATTACGTCGGAAACCGCTTCTTGAAACAGATGGACCATCGCCGGGTTGCACTCAGACTGGCGTGCATGGTTGCTACTTCATCATCCTTTGCGCCGCCCAAGCTCCTGGACGTCGGCTGCGCCATGGGCCACTTTCTGGATACCGCTCAGGATTGCGGATTCGACGTTGAGGGCGTTGATCGAAGCTCCCATGCCATTGACGCGTTGTCAGCCAAGTACCGCTTCCCAGCGACCTGTACGGACTTTCTGGACTTCGATGGCGGCCCCTACGACACAGTGACGATGCTCGACGTGCTGGAACATTTCAAGGACCCGTTCGGCGCACTCCGAAAGGCAGCAAAGCTGGTGCGGGCGGGCGGGGTCTTGGCCGTCAGCAATCCAAACATGGATTCGTTCGTCGCACGGCTGCTCGAGAAACGCAACGAAATCATTCAGAAAGCCGACTCCGGCGAGCATTTGACTTTCTTCACATCCCGTACGCTGGCCACGGCGCTCAATCGGGAGGGTTTTGATGTTATCCGTACCGAAAATTACGGTTTGACGCTGGATCTTGCGACCGCGGCGAGGCGCGTCGGAACCGCGCTTCCGTTTGTCGGCACGATTGCCGGCACCATCGTCAAGGCAGTTGGCCTTTCGAGGGCATTCGCCCACTTCAACCATCACCTGATTATGATCGTCTACGCGAGAAGGCGAAACAATCTCTCCCCAGGCTCGTGAGACTCTCTCCCCAGGCTCGTGAGACGGTCAGGAAAGTCGTTGGCCATGGTCGGAACCCATACGAGGACGAATCCCTCCTGCCCCCGCGAAATCCCTCACGGCTTGGCCGATTACCTGCGGGCCGTGCGGCCCCACCACTGGATCAAGAACCTCCTGGTCTTCGTTCCCCTCGTCGCGGGCCACGAGATCCGTATAGAGCCATATTTCGCGGCAGCCGTGGTCTTCGTGTCCTTGTCCGCGTGTGCGTCGGGTGGGTACGTTTTCAACGACCTGCTCGACCTCACTCACGACTCTCAACACAGGAACAAGCGCAACCGACCAATGGCGGCGGGTCGTGTGTCGGCGCGTCGGATGGCCTGGGTCGGCGCAGCCCTGGCGGCGAGCGGCATCGCCCTCGCAATCGGGTTTTCTCCCAAGGTTGGGCTGTGCGTAGCCGTTTACTTGTTGGTGACGGGCGTGTACACGCTCTGGCTCAAGCACAGGCTCTTTCTGGACGTCATTGCACTCGCTCTGCTGTATGAACTCCGCGTTCTCGCCGGCGCGGTGGCGGTCGCGATACGCCCGTCACCATGGTTGCTGGCCTTTTCGCTGTTTGTTTTCCTCGCTCTTGCCATCATCAAGCGGCAGACTGAATTGGTTGAGTTGGAAACAAGAAACGACTCCGGCTCATTCGAGCCTGCTGGGCGGCCCTATATGCACGCAGATCGCTTGGCTCTTGCTGCGTCGGGTGCGGGTAGCAGCTTTGCGTCCGTGGTGGTGCTTACCCTCTACATCCAGAGCCCCATTGTGGCGGAGCTCTATACCCGGCCGGAGTTCCTCTGGCTCCTTTGTCCCTTGCTGATCTATTGGCTGGGACGCATGACGGTACTTGCCAACCGTGGAGCCGTGGATGACGATCCCTTGGTGTTCACACTCCGGGATCGGGCGAGTTGGATGGTTGCCGCGGGCAACATGGCTGTATTCGCAAGCGCATTGTGAGGATAGGGGAAACCATCCAGGTTGGTGTTGGGTACCCTGGTCCGACAGGCCACTCGAACCCCTGGCCAGTTCTCACGTGCGGTGTTTTTGCTACTGGTATTTGATCATTGGGGCGTCGGCCATTGCCGGAGCTGAATACGTACTGTGACCACGGTGGTGGACTCATGGGTCGGGTTGCTGCGCTTCTCGCCCCGAAATTCTCCTCGGCATTGCGCCCGCCGCCACCCCGCGGTCCCTCGCCCCCCCTGGGACGGAACGACTTCATCGACGCCCACGCCTCCAGCAGCGTCCCATCCAGCCGGGCGTCACGCGCCTGCACCAGGATTTTCGCAAAGAATCATCACAACCGGGGGCTTCGGCGGCGTAGGATGTGCAGAAACGGGCCTTGGGCCGGAAGCGGTCTAAAGGCATGCCAAATGATCTCCGGGCGTTGTGTTGGATAGTGGAATACGTCTGGCTGCGCAGCGATCTCGTAATCATGCAGGAGAGTTTGCCAGTTGGCTCCCAACCGCTCTCCAAAAATCACGATCCAATCGGGGACGCATCGCCCCCGATACAGATGCGGTGCCAACCTCCCGACGTGGACGGGTGGCAGAGGGGTGAGGTCGTCCAGCACATTACAAAACCTTACGTGGTGACCGATGTACACAGTCAACGTGTCACGATCCGAGAAGTGGGTAGGTACTTCGACGAAATCATCTGTTTGAGCATTCTGCAGAAGGTAGTCGGAGACCACTTTGGTCGAAGTTCGATAAGTGTGGTGTATTTCGCGGACGAATGCCGGGAGGTGTGCACCGAGAGTCCGTTGCCCGGTAAGGTTATTGGGCGCATTGAAAGGTGACGCACCGGCACTGGTGAACAGCAGCAACGTAAGTACGGCAGTGGCAACCGCCTTCGAGCGCTGCCACAACCACTCGATGAACAACCCCTTCATGGCCAGCAGTAACGGCAGCGCCGGGACGAAGTAACGAAAATCGAGCTGCGCGTTGGGTCGCCAAACGGGTGTGTGGGACAGGAGGGTTGTAAACAGCACGCACAGGCCACCCAGAAGGAGAATCCGCGACACATTTCGCAGGGGCAACTCGCTACCTGCGGCATGCACAGGCTGTGTCGAGCCACCAGCTCCTCCGGTTGAGGACGGAGCGCCTCTTCCTTTGTAGGTGATTCGCTCGGGCTTTGTGGTGCGCCGCCAAGCCAACAGACCGATCACTGCAAACCAAAGACATACCGGCCACGATATCCAGTCGGCGGTGAACATATCGCGAAAGCAAACCCAGAGCTTTAAGAAGATCAGTGTAACCGGCTCCGGCGCCGGTCCGTGATCGTACGCCCGAAACCCCGCGAGGGGGTCGCGAGTGCCACCGATGATTCCCAACGAGACCACCCACGCCAGAGAGAAGACCACGGTAAACACGCCGCCGACCACAAACGCCAGCCATTCCCGTAAAGTGGTGGTTCGGGCGCGTAACAATACGTGCCAAGTACCCAGCGCCAACATGGTCGCGGTTCCGGTGGCGTAGTGGTTAAAAAACGCGAGTAAAGCCACCCCGGTCAGGGCGGCGAGAGGGAGTAAGCGCTTGGTCCGCCAGTAGTGTTCGTAAAGGTAGATGGCCGCCATCATGCACAACACAGTGACGCCGTAGTAGCGTGCCTGACGGAAATAAAGCAACAATTGCGCCGAACACGCGACAAAGAGAAAGATAAAGAAGATCAGGCGCGGATGGTTGGGAATTTGTTGCCGTAGCACGAGATGAAAAAAGGCGAGTGCTAGCAATCCGGCGAGCGCATGAAACGCCCTTGCACCGGTCTCATTGAACCCGAAGAGAGTGAACCCTGCGGCTGTCACAAGGTACTGTACCGGCGGTGCTATGTCGCGCAAGTCGTCGTTCAGGGTGTTCCCGTTGGGACCGGCCAAGAGGTTGCGGCCGTCCCACCCGACAATGTCTCCTTGCTCGAGTAGGTTCCTAGCGATAGTGAAGACCGACGCTTCGTCGTGCCAAACGGTGACGTAATTCAGATTGGCGAGGCACAGGTAGGCGGCCATAACAAAGACGCCTGCGGTCAGCGCGGGATACGGTTGCGCACGCACCTGTCTCAACGTGTCTCTGATTCTAACGCGGGTCTTCATTTCGAGTATTCAGAGGGGAGGGTCATCTTTCATGTACGTGCGAAATTGTTCACGAGGATTTTCTTCGTATCGCCCGAACATATGGCCATCCAGCTTCATCAATCCAAACCGTCCCATTGTGCCGGGGGATATTAGCATTGCTTCCAACGTGAAGCGAATGGGCTTGGAGGCTCCTTTGAGGAAGGGCAGGTGGTGGCCCTTGAGGCGGCAGAAACCCTTTTTGACTTCGATCATGCTAGCGGCGATCCAGCAGTTTGACGTTGCGAGACGCTTGGCGGATGACGCTGTTCATGCTCTCGATGATGTTGGTGCAGGCTAAGGAGCGCGACAGGGTGACGGTCAGGCGTCTCCGGAGTGGGCGCGGGGCTGGTCGGTTGTGCCGCGTTTTGAGCACGTGCGGCAGGATCAGCCGGAGTTGGAACCTGGGGAGGTGGCTGGCGGGCTGAAGGGGCGGATAGCGCAGTTGGTGATGATGGCGGCGCAGAAGCGGGCGGACGAGGAGGGGGTGGAGCGAGTGATAGGGAAGGCGGCGAAGCGGATGCGGGAGTTGAATCGGGGAGGGGGAGTAGACTATCTTCGACAGTTTGAGACGTACTTGGCCGCGACCCCGGACGAGCACGCTCTGGAGCCATCTATATGGAGGGTGGTGGGGACGGCAGGAACTCGAAAGATGATTTGCGCCGAGGCATGGAGTTGTTTTTGACCGAGATCAAGGACGCATGCCGCGAGCGGAAGTGGTACTGGAGGCTGGTTTGCGGTGGTTCGCGCAACGAGGCATACAAGGGTTTCCGCTCGACGCCCGTCCTTGTCGGTTCATCATGCATTGGATGTTGTTGGTAGGGCCGCAGTTGCGGCGTGTCCCCATACCGCTCGTAGCGGCGGCGATGACTCTGCTGCTACAGGCGTCTTGCGCCGATCTCACCGATCTTTTTGACAGCAAGGGGTTGGGTTCTCTCAAGTTCAAGCTTGGCAGTGATGCGTTCACATGGCTACCTCTCGTAGAAGCGCGCCTTGAAACGGGTAATTGGAGCCCCTTTGTCGCGTCTCACAACGCGCCTTACGGCCTTGAGACCCATCTGACACGTCCATTCGCCGAACTGGTTCTCCTGCTGGCATTCCCGCTTGGACTGTTCCTGTCGCCAAAAGACGCGGCCCTGATCGCGGGCATGTTGTCCGGTCCAGTGCTTCAAATGGCGACGGCGGCGTGTGTGGCATGGGGTGCCGGGGCGGTTTTGGGACCGGCTGGGACCCTTCTTGCGGTGGTGGTGTTCCTGATCGGCTGGGACTTGGCGCTTCACGCCGTTTTCAGCGTGTACGCTTACGATCACCATGCGTTGCATTTGTGTCTGGAAGCCGCGGTCTTGGCGTTGTTGCTGCGCCACGCGGCTGGCGTTGGAGGTTCAGGGCGCATGGCAGGCGTCGCGGGGGTAGTGGCCGGCGTCGGCATTTGGGCGGGAACGGAGATGCTGCTTCCGGCTGGAGTCGGAGGTCTTGCCCTGGGGCTCGCGTGGGTGATCTGGGGCGGGGACCGGCGAGCCCGAGCCTTGTGGCTCTACGCACTGGCTATGGCGGCTGCAATAGCCGGCGCCCTGATTGTCGAGCGGTCGCCAGCCGATTCCCTGTCTCTGGAGTTGGACCGGCTCTCGGCCGCACATGTTCTGATGGGCGCGCTCCTCGCCCTCGCGGCGAGCGCAGTCGCCTTGACGCAACGGCGTTGGCCGGGGCTCGGAACCGTTCCGCGTGCTATGGTGGCGGCTTCGGCGGCCGTAGCGGCAGGCATCGGTCTGTGGATTGTCATCCCGGATTTCCTCAGGGGACCCTACATCGCCGTCGATGATTTGATGCAGGAACGTCTCTCCGGTTTGATATGGCACCACGGGGCAGGTTCCTTGTTCGCCGCCGCTCCGGATATATTGGGTTACTTCCTGCTCCCGTTTCTACTGGCGGTCGCGAGCGCGGCTCAAGGGCTGCGGACCGGGTTCCGTGAGGCGTATCTGGTGCTCTTGGTGGGAGTGTTGTCCGCGGCGGTCTTCCCTTTCTGGGCGGGCCGGCTGGTTCGCCATTACATTCTGTTCACTTCCATTCCGTTGGGTGGTATAGCGGCCACGCTTAGGTGGTGGCTGTGGAACCGGGCGTCCACGGGGCTTCGGGCCACCGCGGTGCTGTCTGTCGTCGGCGTCATGCTGTCGCCGCATCTTGGTTTGATAATCGGGGATCTCACCGTCAAGAAGGAAGCGACGAGTCCATTCTGGGAGGCTGTTGCGGATCACAGCGCTTGCGATTGGACGTCATTGGGTAGGGCTTTGGCGCGTGTCCCGCGGGTACGTGGCGGAACGATCGCCACCCATCCGTACCACGGCGACAGAGTCGCGTACCTGAGCGGCTTGGGGGTCGTCGCGACTGGATGCCATTGCAACGAGGAAGGCTTGGCGGACACACTCGCTATCCTCCTCTCGCCCGCCGATTCTGCCCGCGCCGTTGCCGAGAGGCGCGAAGTGGAGTTTATCTTGCAGTGCCCCGTCGCACGGGGAACGCACGGACACGACTGGTATATTGAGCGCTCAGGGCGGGATGGTCTCTATGCGCGTCTGGCACGTGGAGAGCCGCCTGACTGGCTCACTCCGGTGCCGGAGGTAGGCGTGGACGGCTTCGTGGTCTACCGAACCACATTCACCTTGCCCGGTAGCTTGAACCTCGGGCCATCGCCCCGCAAGTGAGGATGAACGGGTTGGTTGGGTTGCCTTGACACATCGTGGCGCAGGAACTCCATCAGCATCGGTATGCCCGCAAGGATTGGCAGGCCCGCCAGCATGACCGTTCCAGCCGTGGCCGGTTCTTGCGAACCGATCCAGTGCCAAAGTCCGAACAGAACGCCGAACAGGACGGAAGAGCTTCCGAGAAGCAGGAAGATGGACGGCAATCCGAAACCGCCCAGGTAGTAGCGAAACACTACACGCTTTGCCAGGTTCCGAAGGCACTTGAGGGCGAAGGGTATCGCCTCACGCCACAAACTCACACCGCTGGTTGCTTCCTTGGGGTAGATGGCCTCTACTGGAACCTCCACTACCTTGGCTGTCAGCATGTTCACGTGAAAAAGAAGATCCGTCTCGAAAAAGTACCCTTTGTCGATTATTTCCCACGGGAGACGGCCGACGACCTTCCGATGAATGGCCAGGAATCCGTTGGCCGGATCGAATAGGTTCCAGTATCCAGTGGTGGGCTTTGACAGGAAGGAGAGCGCCATGTTCGCAACTAACCGTCGTAACGGCATGGCGCGGAGGCAGTCATTGAGGTTGGAGAAGCGGTTCCCTTTCACCATGTCGGCCTCGCCGAGCGCGATGGGTGCAACCAACTCTGGAACCCACTCCGGGCAATGTTGGCCGTCGCCATCGAGCTTGACAATGACGTCCGCGCCGGTCTCGAATGCGTCACGGAACCCGGCCGCGCTGGCGCCACCCACGCCGAGATTGCGCTCATTGAAGACTACGTGAACCCTGGGGTCGACGACAGTCCGTTGAACCAGTTCGCCGGTTTGTTCGGGACAGCAGTCGTCTACGACGAATATCCAGTCGGCGTAATCGTCGAAACGAGCGAGCAGGTCCAGGATGCGGTCGCGGACCTTGTGGGCGGGAATGACGACGGCTACGGATGTGTTCGCGCGGCTCTGATTTACTCGGCGACTCATGATTCAAGATATCATAGCAGTAAATTACAGGCCCAATGAGATTGGAACGAGATCATCTCCCAACCCAGAAACCCGTCGAGGGGAAGTTGGTGTTACACGTTGATCGTGTTGCTTGCCTCTTCGCCCGTGTAGCGGACGCACTGCCAACGCTACTACACCGTAAGACCCCCGATTCGGAGCCATGGCGGTGTGTGCCTTGGGTGCTGGCGCTCGCCTTTTTGGTGCGCTCGGCCATTGCTCTGTCAAACGACTTTGTCCTCCATCCTGACGAGATCATGCAGTACCTGGAGCCGGCCCACTGGCTGGTGTTCGGCAACGGGGTCAAGTATTGGGAGTACTTCTACGGTGCCCGTTCGTGGCTCATTCCGGGGGCCATTGGCGGTATCCTGAAGCTCTTCGACGCCGTCGGCTTGGGCCAACCGTCGTGGTACGTCCCCGGCGTCAAACTGGCGCTTTGCGCAATCTCCCTCGCGATTCCCGCGGGCATGTACGTGTTCGCGCGGCGGCACTTCGGCGAGTACCCGGCCAGGGTAGCATTGGTGGCCGGGGCTTTTTGGTATGAATTGGCCGGTTTCGCGCATAAGCCCATGGCCGAGTTTCTCGCCACTGCACCATTCATGGGCCTGTTGGCGTTGGTCGTGCGTCCCTCCGTCGATGACAGGGTGTGGTGGTGGGGTCCGGTTCTCGCCGTACTCACCGCAGCCCTGCGTATGCAGTACGCTCCGCTGGCGGCGGTGCTTCTGGCGATATTGTTGCTGCGCGCCCACAGGCGCATACCGATGTTGCTCGCCACCGCAGGCACGGTCCTGGCTGTTGGGGTGTTCGACGCCGTGACGTGGAATGGTGGCCTGTTCCACTCCTACGTCCTGAATCTGCGTTTCAACCTCGTTCACGCCTCTTATCTGGGGGATGAAAGCCCGCCCTGGCTGTTCCTCCTGTGGCTCGCGCTGGCTAGCGGAGGGATCTGGGCCATATGCGTGTTGGAGTCTTTGCGGAACCTGCGGCGCTACGGCTTTGTCCTCGCTCTGATCGCGCTGGCCTTGTTTCTTCATTCCGCACAGGAGCACAAGGAATACCGCTTTGTGTTCGTGGTGATCCCGCTTTGGCTCATGCTCGGTGCCGATGCCGTGACACGCGTCATGGCGGAGATGCCCGCCCGCTGGCGTCGTTGTGGAAAAGGGCTTGTCGCCGCCGTGTTCACGCTGGTTTCATCGGCCGGGATCCTGAACCTGTTGCCCTATCAGCAGTTGGTGTATTTCGCAGCGTGGTTCCCTGAGACGGGACACACGTACTTCGTGCGCAGGGAAGACCCTCATTTTGCCGCGTATCGTTATCTCGTGCGGGCCGCAGGAGTCAAGTCGGTGTGGCAGCGAGACCTCGTTTATGCACAAACGCCGGGGTACTACTACCTCCACCGGAATATCCCCTTCTATGATGCAAGGGCAGCAAACGATCTCGTACCCGATCAAAAGGCTGCCCAGAACCTGGTGAGCCATATTGTGTCCAGTGCGCGGGATGGGGCCGTACCGGGGTATGTCCTGGAAGAGGACTTCGGTTCCGTACGCGTCCTGCGACGAAGCGACAACAATGCGCCGGTACCTCGGTGGCATTCCCACACGCCCATCATGGTTACCGAATTCGCCGCTGATCTCGTCCGTCGCATCGATCCGACGGCGCCACGGCCGCCGCCTCACGCCGGAATCCGCTTCCTCTGTCCAGCGTCCAGTGATGGGGTTTCGGGAAATCGGACCGGTTGCAGCGGATATTCCGTCGAGAGCGGGAGGGATGTCCGATGAGCGCGAGGCGCCCGTCGGTTTCAACCGCATTCTGGCGACTCTCGCAGTGGGCCCAGGCCTCCGAGGCCCGTAAGGGCCGCGGTTTGGTCCTGCTGGCGCTCACGGTCTATCTCCCCGCCTTCTCCGGCGGCTTTGTGTGGGACGACTGGATCCTGGTCACGGAGCCTCTCATCCGTCGTGTCGACGGTATCGTGTCGATTTGGTTCGCGCCTTGGGAGATCAGGCACGAGGACCATTACTGGCCGCTCGTCTATACCAGCTTTTGGATCGAGCACAAGCTATGGGACCTCCACCCCGTCGGCTACCACGCGGTCAACATAGCGCTGCACGCCTTGAACTCGGTACTCGTATGGCGCTTGCTGCTCCGTCTCGCGGTTCCGGGCGCCTGGCTCGTCGGTGCGGTTTTTGCGGCGCATCCGGTGCACGTGGAGTCCGTTGCGTGGATCATCGAACGGAAGGATCTCCTTTCGGCTGTCTTCTATCTCGCGGCCGTCCACGTGTGGCTGGGATTCGCGAAAACGCGGAGTTCCGCACGTTATCTGCTATCCCTGGCGCTTTTCTTGGGGGCGCTCCTCTCGAAGTCCATTGCCGTCACATTACCCGCCGCTCTCCTGCTGCTTGACTGGTGGCGAGACGGCCGGGTCACCTGGAGCCATGTGGCGCGGCTGGCGCCATTCTTCGCCTTGGCCTTGGTCATCACGCTCGCCGATCTCGTTTTCTATCATGGTCGGGCGGGCCACGCTTTCGACTACTCGCTTGACTACTCCCTGGTGGAGCGAATTCTCATCGCGGCCCGCGCATTGTGGATCTACGTCTATCAACTCGCTTGGCCGGCGCACCTGCCTGTTTTCTACTCCCGTTGGGAAGTGCAACCGGGTGACATCCTCGGCTGGTTTGCCCTTGCCGCGCTGGTCACCTTGAGTGTGGCGCTATGGCTTGCGCGGGGCCGGATCGGCCGCGGTCCCTTCGTCGGCGCGGTCTTCTTTGCACTGACACTCTCCCCTGTTCTGGGGTTCGTGAACTTCGGCTTCATGCGGATCGCCTTCGTTGCGGACCGGTTTCAGTACTTGGCGAGTATCGGTCCGGTGGCGGTTGTCGTGGGCATCGCCGTCCATCGATTGAGTCGAGTTCGACCACGGTTTCGCGCGGGAGCGATTGTCGCTGCCGCCGCCGCACTCGCGGTCCTGGGCACCCTGACTTGGCGCCAGTCTGAAATATACCGCGACGACGTTACGTTCGCCCGTCACGCCGTCGCACTGAACCCGCGACAGCCCTACGGCCAGATCCTGTTGAGCGAAGTACTGAACATCGCGGGCCACTATGAGGATGCCCTCGTTGCCGCCGAGCGCGCGATTGACCTCACTGAACGTGACGGAGGAATCGACTCGGCTGCGGCGTACGCCGCGATGGGTAGCGTTCTCCTCTCCCAGGATTACCCTGTGCGAGCGGAGACGGTGATTCGCCGGTCCCTTGCCCTCTGGCCGCATGGCCGCGAGTCAGAGCGCCGACTTGTTCTTGCGCGGTCTCTGGTGCGCCAGGTGCGTTACGACGAGGGTTTGGAACTCTACCGGGAGCTTGTCGAGGATGAGCCGGGCAACGATGTGGCTCACCTGCAGATGGGCCTTGCATACATCGAGTCCGGCCGGTACGAGGCCGCGGTTGAATCGTTCGACCGGGCGCTTCCGGTGGTCCGTCACCCGGACAACGAGCCCGCACTACACGCCCTCGCGGGCGAAGCGTTGCACAAGCTGGGGCGTTTGGATGCGGCGGCCGCGCGTCTTGACCAGGCCCTCGCCATCAAGCCGGGTCACATCAGGTTCCTTCTCGCGCGGGCGGACCTTGAAGTCGACCGGATGCACGATGGCGGCCCGTTGACCGGCGACGGCGGGCGTCCCGCCGGGCAGGGTTCCACAACACGGACCGATGAGGTTGCCGCCGGCCCCGGCGCTTGGCTCGCCAAGGCCCAGAAGCACGGCAATGCGCTGATCGAGCACGAGCCGGAACACCCGCTCGCGCGAGTCCTGCTGGGCGCGGTCTTGCTGAGGCTGGAGCAATACGATGCCGCGGAGGCGGCCCTTGACTACGCCTTTTCGCTCGCCCCGAGCCGCCCGATAGCCCGCGAAGCGCACCGGGTCATGGGCAAAATCCGAGAGAAGCAGGGACGGACCGAGGATG
>JAJDWM010000451.1 GCA_022825595.1 Bryobacterales bacterium
CCAGCCGCGAGCCGCTGCGAATCGACTTCACGAGGCCCCGCACCTCGATTACTGGCGCTGGATCTGTCAGCCCTCAACCTCCCGGCGTCAGCCTCTCCGCCACGCCACCGACAAGTCCATCATGCCACTTGGCAACCGCGGTCCTGCAGGAGCCTAGCGTCGCGACTTGGAGCGCCTGCGGCCCCAAGCTTCAGCGGCGTGCCAAGCTGGAACAGGAATTGACTGGGCAATGGCCGGCAGGCCATATCCCTCGGCCTGGGCTAGATCGCGGTACTGGTCGGATCGCAATGAGGTTTCGCGATCCTCAATCGACCATCAGACGACCTGTCGGGCGCCGCTAAGGACCGCCCCTATGTCCCGTATCCCGACGCCCGGCCCGGTGGGGACACCCAGCTTGCCGTCCCGAATGCTCAGTGGCGGATCGAACCAATCCCTGTAGCGCTCTATGTTCCGCTTGTACTCCTGATACCTGCCGATGTCCTTGGTACGCGATGCGAAGTGCAGCATGTAGACGAAGCCGAAGCCTCCGGAGATGTGCACTGTCGTGGGCATTCCGGCCAGCCCGGCCATGTTGGCGACCCTTGCAGAGCGGACCATGCCGCCGTAGTAGTGCAGGTCCGGCTGAACGATGTCGACACCGCGGTTGGCGATCATCCAGCGGAAGCGGCGCTCGCTGTACTCCTGCTCCCCACCCGACACCGGAAGGTCCAATGCATCCGCGACGGCCTTCGTGTCTTCGAGATGGTCGAACGGACACGGCTCCTCGAAGTAGACCGCGCCGACCTCTTCCAGCAGCCGCCCGATCGGGACAGCATGCTCCGGGTCGTATGAACTGTTGGCGTCGCCGTGCAGGTCGATGTCATCCCCGAGGCCCTTGCGCGCAAGACGGATCAGCCCTTCAGAGCGCCCGGGTGCTGCGTCTGCGTTGCGGCTCATTCGCCCGCCCAGCCGGAACTTGACGGCCTTTGCGCCGGTCTCCTCCACCAGCGAGGCCAAGTAGTCAACCTCTTCCTCGGGGGTCGTGTCTCGGCGACCGCTTGCCACGTAGAAGTCGATCTCGTCGCGCAGAGTGCCACCCATCAGCTGCCCGATGGGCCTGCCGGCCACGCGGCCCAGCAAGTCCAGCAGGGCGAACTCGACCCAAGCTTGGACCGACCACAGGGCCAAGCCCTGAAGCTTGTAGTTGCTGCGGTGGCGGTACAACTCGAAGAGGAGGCTCGACTCCAAGTCCCGCGCGTCCTTGCCCACGAAGAACGGGATGACGAGCTCACTCAGGATGCTTGCGAGGTAGGGTCGGCCATTTGTCAGCGAGATCCCCTCCGCTCCGTCCTTGGAACGGACGTGCACGAATTGGTCCCGGCCATTCTCCAGCAGCCGGACCGAGTCTATGACGATCGGATCGTTCAGGCCCGACAGGTCCAACACTGGCGTTGCCGCAGCCGCGTCCAGCTCGCCGATCGAGGGCCCCATCGGCTGTTGGATGGAAGTCTCGCGCTGGTCCCGTCCGCAGGCAAGGAAGGCGGGGCCCGCCAGCGCCCCCGCCAAGAACTGCCTCCGTCCGGTTGTGGTCTTCTCCCTGAACTGCATTGATCGCCTCCTTCACTTCCGCTCGCGTCCGCTGCAGGCTGCGGCCTTGGACGCCGCCGCTCTACACTACCCCGCACTGACAGAACGGCTGTAGGACGTTATCACATACCGGCCTCGGCCAGTCCCCGGCAGCAGGCACCCCCGCGGCTAGCTCGTCGCCCCCGAAAACTGGCGCAGGCGAGTCAACTGGGCACGGTGCGCACAGCCGGAAGGACCTCATCTGTCTCTTGTATGATGCAGCCAGAGACGGACACCAGCACCGCAGAACGGCTCCGTCTGGAGGTTAGTAGATGAAAACACACACATTGGGATGGGTGCCATTGTCGCTGGCAATGGCGCTCGCTACAACGCCGATGATGGCCCAGCAGTCCGGGCTCACCGGCACAGTGACGGACACGACAGGCGCTGTGATCGTTGCCGCAGACGTCACTCTCGTCAATAGTGACACCGGCGTCGCACTGCCGGCGCAGACCAACGAGGCAGGAGTGTTCAACTTTGCGCTCGTGCAACCGGGCACATACGAGCTGCGCTGCGAATCGGTGGGCTTCAAGACCTATCGGCAGTCGGGCCTAGTGATGGAGACCGGGCTGATAAAGACCGCTGCCATCCAGCTGGAGATCGGGGAGATCACCGAGACGATCGAGGTGACGGGCTCCGCGCCTCTGCTCGAGACCGAGAACACAACGGTGGGGCAGTTCATCGAGCGAACGACCGTTGCTCAGATGCCCGTCGGCAGCCGACAGGCGGGGCAGCTGATCAAGCTTGCCGGCAACGTGACCTTCGCCACATCGGGGGGAGGGCTGTACGACCTGCCGTTCTTCTCGATGGCAGGGGGCAGGTCCCGCAACCAGATGTGGCATCTCGACGGCGGTGTGGTCCAGAACATGGCGCTTGGCATCGCGCAGCTCAACCTCAACCCGCCGGTGGAATCGTTGCGGGAGTTCAAGGTCGAGTCCAACAACTACGCCGCCGAGTACGGGCGCACTGGCAACGGTCTGATCATCATGAGCACCCGGTCGGGGACCAATAACTTCCACGGCGCGCTTTACCACAACTTCCGCAATGACAAGCTCGACGCGCGCACGTTCTTCGCGCCCCGCGTCGCCCCGCTTCGCTACAACATCTACGGCGGCTCGATAGGCGGGCCCATCAAGCGGGACAAGACCTTTTTCTTCTTCAACCACGAGGGTCAGCGCCGCAGCGACGGCCGCACGATCGCCAACACGGACGTGCCGCACCCCGCTGAAGTGACGGGCGACTACTCGGGCCGAGACGGCTTCGACCTCAGGGACCCGCTGACGCTGGAACCGTTCCCGAACAACCAAATCCCCCAGAGCCGCATCGACCCGCTCGGAAGCGCATTCGCCCAGCTTTACCCCGCTCCCAATCGGCCGAGCCCGACCACGCGCGCGCCTCGCGACAACTACGTCAAGAACGTTTCCGACAAGGGGATCTCGGACTTCACGACCATTAAGGTCGACCACAACTTTGGCCCCAACGACCGCATTTCGAGCCGGTTCAGCAACGTGAACGCACCGGCTGAGCCAGCCCCGGTGTTCCCGAACGAGGTCGCAGACTTCCGCGCTTCGAGGCAGACCCGCTCCAACCTCGTCTCCACGTCGACCTGGAACCACAACTTCAGCACGACGATGGTGAACGAATTCCGCTATACGTTCGGCAACCGCACCTTCACCACGCGCGGGCTGGGCACGGGCAGCGGCAAGAACGGCGAGCTCGGAGTCCCCAACGTGGACCCCGAGTACTTCTCAACCGTCAACCTAGCGGGCTACACGCGGCTGGGCGCCGGCAACCAAGAGCGCATCCAGAAGCCCATTCGCACGCACCAAGTGGTCAACAACACCTCTTGGTTCAAGGGCTCGCACAGCGTGAAGTGGGGCATGGAGTACCGCTACTCCCGGAACCAGGACGACTTCAATCAGTTTGCCGGGGGCAGCTTCACCTTCAACGACCGCGTGGCGGGGGACGCCCTGGCGCAGCTGCTGCTGGGATGGACTACAAGGGGACAGCTAATCGATACCGACATCCTCAACACGCGCAGCGACTACTGGGGGTTCTACGTGCAGGACAGCTGGAAGGCGACCGACCGGCTCACGCTGAACTTCGGGCTGCGCTGGGACGTGGACACGCCCCGCTGGGAACTCAGCAACAACCAGAGCGGGTTCGACCCTGCTGCGACCAATCCTGTCTGCAATTGCCCGGGCTCGATGACCTTTGCCGGCCGCGACGGACGAAGCAAGTACGCCCATGACACGGACCTGAACAACTGGGGGCCGCGGGTGGGCCTGGCCTACCGCATGGGCAGTTCGACCGTGATCCGGGCGGGCTACGGCATCAACTACAACGGAGCCTATGCGCGCGCCGTCCCGTTCACGCAGTTCTGGACATTCTCAAGAACGCTGGACATCAATTCCCCGGACGGTGGGTTCACGCCGGCATTCATGCTGAGCAACGGCCTGGAAACAGTGCAGCCATTCACAGAGGCCGACCGTGTGGCCTCGTTCGGAGCGGTCACCAGCGGCCGACGCACGGTCTCCCCGGACTTCTTCCAGCAGAACCTCAGGAATGGCTACGCGCAGCAGTGGAACTTCACCCTTCAGAAGCAACTCCCGGACAACATGCTGCTGGAGGCTCAGTATCAGGCCAATGTAGGCCACAAGCTGGGGGGCCCGAACACCAGCGTCAACATGATCCCGCTCTCCGGCGGTGCCGGACCCGCCACCCAGAGCCAGACATTGCGGCCGTTCCCGCACTACAACAACGTGCTCTTGGAGAGCCCGGGCTGGGGCAACTCGACGTACCACTCGTTGAACCTCAAGGCCGAGAAACGCTTCTCAAGCGGCCTGAGCTACCTGTTCAACTACACATGGGCGAAGTTCATCGACGACGTCGAGTCGGCCAACGAGCTGGGAGGAGAGCAGAACAACGGCTACACGCACATCGAACTGAGGCACCTCGACAAGGCGCTGTCCGGGAACGACATTCGCCACCGGGCGGTTATCAGCGGCGTGTATGAGCTGCCGGTCGGGCGCAACAAACCACTGGCCATCGAGAATCCTGTCTTGGGAGCCGTCATCGGCGGCTGGAGCCTCGGGGTGATCGCCGAGTTCCGCACGGGCTCGCCCTTCGGCATCATCGAGCAGACCAACCGCAGCAACGCCTTCTCTCACGGCCAGCGCCCCAACCTCCTCGGGGATCCGACGCTGAGCTCGGGCCGCGCCAAGGCGGAGCGTTTGGCCCGCTGGTTCGACACGTCCCAGTTCGCTTCCCCGGGAGTCGCCGTGTTCGGCAACTCTCCGAGGAACATCTGCTGCGGACCCGGCTTCGCTGTGGTGGACGTCTCTATCCAGAAGCGATTCCAGGTGACGGAGGATGTGCGCGTAGAGTTCCGCGCGGACTTCTTCAACATGCCCAACCACGCCAACTTCTCCATTCCGGAGCGACGCCACGGCAACTCCGGCTTCGGAAGGGTCCGAGGAACGATCGGCACGGGGCGCCAGACACAGCTTGGGCTGCGGCTGGAGTTCTGACGCGGGCTACGACGGAGGTCGCCCTGGCGCGCCGCGCAGCTGCCGCGCGCACTGGCGGGCCCGACCGCAAGCGAGGCGCGTCGCGCTGCCTGACGGCTGTGCTCGCGCTGTTGTCGGCCATTGCCTCAGTGGCCGTAGACATCGGCCGAGCGGCCGATCTCAAGCTCTCGGATGTCACGGAAGGCTCGGGGCTGGAAGGCTTTCTGGGCGTGCAGGGCGACCCGGGTAAGCAGCACATCATCGAGGTGATGGGCGGCGGCGCCGCCTTCCTGGACTACGACAGCGACGGGCTCCTCGACGCCCTGCTAGTACGCGGCTCGACGATCGAGGGAATGCGCAGCGGGGGAGACCCGATGTGCGCGCTGTTCCGGGGAGACGGCAGCGGCCGGTTCGAAGACGTCACTGCCGAAGCCGGACTGACGTCGCGGGGTTGGGGGCAGGGGGTCGCCGTCGCCGATTACGACGGCGACGGACACGTCGACCTGTTCCTGACGGGCTACGGCGGGAACGCCCTGTACCGCAATCTGGGCGACGGCCGCTTCGAGGAGGTCACCGGCGAGGCGGGCATCGCACCATCCGATTGGAGCCTCGGGGCCGCCTTTGCCGACGTCGATCTTGACGGAGACCTCGACTTGTACGTGAGCAACTACCTGCGGTACCCCCTTAGCGCCATCCCCGCCAGGGACGCGACCTGTAACTATCGGGGCTTCGCGGTCTTCTGCGGTCCGAGGGGTCTGCCGGGTCTGCGCGACTCGCTGTACCTCAACGACGGGACGGGCAGGTTCGAGGATGCGGCGGAGCGGCTTGCTTTGGATGAGGAGCGCCTGTACGGGCTGGGAGTCCTGGTGGCCGACTTCAACAACGACCGCTGGCCGGACATCTTCGTGGCGAACGACCTTACGGCCAACCTGCTGTACCAGAACAGGGGCGACGGCACATTTGAAGAGCTTTCTGTCCTTCTTGGTGCGGCCTTCTCTCAAGACGGCGTCGAGGAAGGCTCCATGGGAGTGGACGCGGCCGACGTCGACCACGACGGGTGGCTCGACCTGTACTACACGAATTCCTCCTACGAGAGCAACTCGCTGCTCGTCAACAACGGCGACGGCAGCTTCACCAACCTGACCGACCCGGCGGGCCACGGCCGCAGCACGCACCTGTACGTGGGGTGGGGCGTAGCCTTCGGCGACTTGGACAACGACACGTGGGACGACCTGTTCATCGTCAATGGCCACCTCTACCCGGAAGCGGACCGCTTCGAGATGGGCCTGGAGTACGAGCAGCGCTGGTTGGTCTACATGAACACGGGCGGCTTGGAGTTCACCGAGCGGGGCTTAGAGTTCGGCCTCGCGGACCGCTACAAGAGTCGAGGCCTTGCCTTGGGAGACTACGACAACGACGGGGATCTGGACGCCCTCGTCAACAATCTAGACGGGCCGCCGACGCTGCTGCGGAACGACGGTCTGCACGACAATGGCTGGCTGGGCTTGGACATTCGCAGCGCGGCGGGTGCGCCGGCCGTCCAAGCCACCGCCAGAGTGACAACTACCAGCGGCACGCAAGTGCGGGAGGTCCGCTCGTCGGCGAGCTACCTCTCTGCGAATGATCCGCGCCTGCACTTTGGGCTGGGCCGCGCCAAGACTGCCAGCCGCGTCGAGGTCAACTGGCCCTCAGGCGAGACAAGAGTCCTTTCGGACGTTGAGGGAAACCATCTGATCGTCGTGCGCGAGGGTGAGGACGACTGAACCAGTTGCGCGGGAGGGAGAGGAATAAGTGCATCGCAGCCTTGACGGGACCACCGCTGAAGCGGCCTTTTCCGTTCGGGACTGGGGAATCCTGCTGCGCGTTCAATCGCTCGGGCTGACTGGCGCTATCCCATCGCACGGCGGACGGGTCCGGCTCCGGTCTCGCATAAGCACCGGACGCGGTCGGTTGCGGTCGCAGTGGGTCGCCGCGTCGCGGACCTGACCGGTAAAGGAAGAGGGCGGAGTCGGGATTGGGGTGACTCGGATGCGTCGCATGCGCGAATGGTGCGAGTTCGCGAGTAGGATCTCAGTCCTCGCAGCGAGCCTCATAACCGCGTCGGTGCTTCTAGTCCTTGTGTTCCCAGCCCTGCCGATCAACGGTGAGCTGCTTGACGCCAAGACCGGTTACAGCCACAGTGACGTGGTCGGCCTCCTGGAGAGTTATGGCGAGCAGGGGCGCAAGGTGTATGCGCGGTCAAGCCTAACTCTCGACACACTCCTCCCGGTTTCCTACACGCTCCTTCTCGCCGGGCTGATCTATCGCTTCCGTCCGAGCGACGGTCTGTGGTGGCTTGCCTTGCTGCCGGCCGCTGCCGGCGTACTCGACCTCTTCGAGAATGTCCATGTCGTGCTGCTGCTCAACAGCTACCCAGACGTTCCTGCCGGACTGGTTGCGCGCTCATCGTCTCTGACCTGGCTGAAGCAGCACGTGCTGTCGATCTGCGTGATGGGCGCAGCAACCCTTGCGTCGGTCTCCGTATCTATGCGCGTTGCGGGGCGGTTCCGCGGCAAGACGCTGTAGGCAAGACGCTGTAGTCGGCAGACGTCGGGACCAGCGGAGGCCGAGGACACCCGTTGCCCACGCAACGCCCTCGGGGGGCGCGGACTTGACACCTGCGCCGCGGACACCGGCGGAGGGGCGGTAGTTGAGGGACTGCACGAGCAGGCCTCCGTTCAGCCCGCGTTGGAGCCGCTGGCCTTCCCCGCCGGGGCGTCTGCCCCCGCCCGGTTGGATGCGCACTCGATCAGGCACTCGGGCGCTCGCTCCGGCCCGCCGGCGCGCGAGTGGGCGAGGCTGGGGAGTCGAGAGCACTGGGTGTGCGGACCGCAACAGGACGGGGACGAGAAGCCGAACGTGCGCCAGTTCGGGACGACGACACGGCAATTGCGGCTCTTGGCCGGCTGGCTGCAGGACCAAGGCGTGGTGTCGGTGGCCATGGAGAGCACGCAAGTGTACTGGATCCGCTGCACGAGCTGCTGGAGGAGCGCGGATTCGAGGTCCTGCTTGCCAACGCCAGGCAACTCAAGAACGTGCCCGGCCGCAAGACCGACATGGCCGATTGCCAGTGGCTGCAGCGACTGCACAGCTGCGGGCTGCTGCGGGGGTCCTTCCGGCCCCATGAGTCGGTCACGCGCTCGCTGCACCGCCAGCTGCAGAACCTGGTGCTGCAGCGAGGGCGTTACGTGGAGTGGATGCAGAAGTGCCTAGACCAGTTGAACGTGCAGGTCCATCGGGCGGTGAGCGACCTGACGGGGCTGGCCGGCATGCGCATCGTGCGGGCGATCGTGAAGGGGGAGCGCGACCCGCAGCAATTGGCGGCGCTGCGGCACAAGCGCTGCAAGCACAGCGCGGAGCAGTTTGCGGAATTCCTGAGCGGCAACTGGCGCGAGGATCACCTGTTCAACCTGGAGAGCGCGCTGGCGCTGTACGACGGTCTGCAAGAGCAGATCGAGATCTCCGAGCGGAAGCTGCGGGACGAGCTGCAGCGGCAAGCCTGCGAAGAGCTGCGGGAGCAAGACCGCCCCAAGCACTCTAGCCCGGCCAAGGCGAAGGCCATCCGCGGCTGGGGAGAACAAGCGGCGCGCCGGACGCTGTACCGCTATGCAGCGGTGGATCTGACGCGCATCAACGGGCTCAGCACGGGCGCGGCGCAAACGATCCTGACCGAGGTCGGCGCGGACCTGTCGGCGTTCCCCAGCGAGAGGCATTTCACGAGCTGGCTGGGGCTGGCGCCCCGCCACTCGGTTTCGGGAGGCAAGACGCTCGCGGGCAAGAAGGGCGGCCGCGGCATGGGAGCGACGCGCATCGCGAATGTGCTGCGCATGGCGGCGACGTCCCTGATCCGCTCCAGCAGCGCGCTCGGGGCGGCTTTGCGTCGCAAGGCACGCCACAAGGGAATGAAGGTGGCAGTTTTCGCAACGGCACGGAAGCTCGCGGTCTTGGTCTACCGCATGCTCGCGTGGGGCCAAGACTACGTCGACGAGGGCCAGGAGGCCTACGAAGAGCGCCACCGCGAAAGCACCTTTAGCTGCATCAAGAGAACTGCCAATGAGCTAGGCTACGTCGTCCTCCCAAAGCACCCCTCTCCCGAAGCCATCCTCACACCCACATCGCCGGGCTGAGGTGTTTCACATTAGAAGGGTTCGCATCCAAGCGCGGACGGTCGAATTCAGTCGGCAATGGCGGGACGTCCACAATGAGATGCGCGAGGTGATCGCGGTCTAGGGCGGTTCGGCGGCACTTCCCGAAGAAAGCGTCAAGGCTGGGTGGGTCTCAAAGTCGGCTAGGGTCTGGGGAACGACGCCGCATTCTGGAAGATGGATTCAATAATGCGAGGAATTCTGCGCTCAGCAGTCGCCTTGATGGCCGCGCTGGTCCTGGTAGTCGGGGTGGGGTATTTGTGGCTGCGAGGATCGCTGCCGGACCCGAACGGCACTGTGGTCGCCGAGGGGATCGCGGCGCCGGTCGAGATCACACGCGACCGGCACGGCGTTCCCCATGTTGTCGCGCAGTCCCGAGACGACGCGCTCTTCGGCCTCGGGTACGTGCATGCAGAGGATCGCCTATGGCAGATGGAGGTCCATCGGCGCATCGGGGCGGGGCGTGCCTCGGAGGTGATGGGCAGGGGCACGCTGGCGCTGGACCGGATGATGCGCGTGCTCGGGCTTTATCGCTCTGCCCAGCGAAACTACGCCAATCTCGACCCGAAGACCCGCCGTGCACTGCAATCGTATTCGGCTGGAGTCAATACGTTCATCGCTAGCCGCGGTTTCCTGCGGCGCCCGCCGTCTCCCGAGTTCATCATGCTAGGGATCGAGCCAGAACCGTGGTCGCCGGAGGATTCGCTCGTATTGGGCAAGACGATGGCGTTCGATTTGAGCGTCAACATGCGAGAGGAGCTTCTCCGGGCGCACTTGGCGCAGATTCTGGACCCGCAGCAGCTCGCAGACATCTACCCCTCCTATCCTCACCCTGACTCGCACCAACTCAGCGCGATGGGCGATCTCTACGCATCGATTCCGTGGGGTGCGGCGTGGCGCGCGCTCGCACGGAGGAGCGACCGGGAAAACGGTTCCAACAACTGGGTCGTTTCGGGCGGGAAGTCGCTGACCGGCAAGCCCATTCTCGCCAACGACCCCCACCTCAGACTCTCGGCACCGTCCGTCTGGTATCTGGCCCACTTGAAGGCTCCAGGACTGAACGTCATCGGCGCGACCATGCCCGCTGTCCCTACTGTGGTCCTTGGCCGCAACGACCGCGTGGCCTGGGGCTTCACGAACACCTTCGGCGATGTCCAGGACGTGTTCATCGAGCGCCTGGTCGACGGCGACCCGAGCCGCTACTTGAGCCCGGATGGTCCCAGGCCGTTCGAGGTCCGAGATGAGGTCATCAAGGTCAAGGGGGAACAACCCGTTCGCCTGAAGGTCCGCGAGACGCGCCATGGCCCGGTTATTTCGGACCTGATCCAGGAAAAGCACCGGATGGACGATGGCGACCTTGTGTTGTCGTTGGCGTGGACCGCGCTCGACGAAAAGGACGCGACACTCCGTGCCCTGCTAGGTATGCAGGAAGCGCGCGACTGGCGCGAATTCGACGCAGTCCTCCGCGACTATGCTGGTCCGCAGCAAAACGTAGTCTACGCGGACGTCGACGGAAACATCGGCCTGATCGCACCTGCCTGGGTTCCCAGGCGCGATCCCTCCAACAGCCTCCAAGGTGTGCTTCCGGCCCCCGGTTGGGACGCGCTCTACGATTGGCAGGGATATGTGCCGTTCGAAGAGTTGCCGCGGCGGCTGAATCCTCCCGAGGGCTTCGTCGCGACCGCGAACGATCCGATTGTCGGCAGTGACTACCATCACCACATCACGTTTGACTGGGAGGAAACCTATCGAATCCGTCGGATTAGGGATTTGGTGGCGGCTGACACCGCGCATTCGACAGAAAGTTCCCGGACCGTCCAAGGCGACGGGGTGTCCCCCATGGCACGGGATTTCCTGAGGTTCCTTGCCAATACCGGACCGCTGAGCGACGAAAGCAATCGGGCGGTTGCGTTGCTGTCCAAGTGGGACGGCGAAATGGATTCCAACCGTCCCGAACCCTTGATATTTTCCTACTGGTACAGCCAGCTTGAGTCGCAGATCTATGCCGATGAGCTCGGCACCCTGTTCAGGGAGGCGTGGCGCTACCGGCCTCAGTTTATCTGGAATGTCCTGACCGGTCGTCAGCAGTGGTGCGACAACGTCAAGACCGCGACAGTCGAGAATTGCGATCAGATTGTCGCGAGCGCTCTCGAGAGGACGGTGAGCGACCTAGCCGAGGAGTACGGGAAGGACATGTCCAAGTGGCGTTGGGGTGACGCTCACTACGCGCACATGCGACACCTGCCGTTTACGCTCGTCCCCATGCTCAACAAATTCTTTGACATTCGCTTCGCGGCCAGCGGCGGCCCGTTTACCGTGAACCGCGGCAAGTACGATATCTCAGACGAGCAAGCTCCCTTCGTGCAGACTCATGGCGCGACCTTTCGCGCAATCTACGACTTGAGCGATCTGGACCGGTCTCTTTACATCCTGGTTCCAGGACAGTCCGGCAATCCGCTGTCGCCCGACTACGACGGCTTTGTTCGTTCTTGGCGGGATGTTGAGTACATCCCGATGACGACCGACAGTCGTGAGTACGCCGCTGGCGCACGCGGCACAATGGTTCTGGATCCGGCGCCACAGGGTCGCGGTGACGGAGCGCGATAGGAATCGCCCCCCATTTCCACAGTTCCTGACATGGGCTAACAATCGATGTCGCAGTCTCGGCCGTCAGTCAGGCCTGTCTTGGTGGCGACGAGACCAAGGGACTGGTGCGGCCCTCCGCATTCCATCGCAGGTCTCTCGCAATCCGCTCGACAGCGAGGCAGAGGCAGTTCCACCTGCGCGCCCCTCATTAGCACCGGTTCTTGCGCTCGAGCTAGCTGCCGAAGCATCCCAGCGGTACGCATTGGCTGCGATGAGCCGACCGCTTTCGGCCGATTCGGGATGATGTTTGCGCAGGAGAGAGGCTATCCCCGAGGTCAGGGCGGCCACGGAGCCTCCGGCCGCTCGTGCAGGACGCCCGGACCTTGCAGCAAGGCCCCGATGGTTGTCCGGTCAGGATGGGAATCCGGAGGCGCGAGCAGTAACGGGTCCGGATGCTGAATTCCGCTCGCTCCTGTCATTCAAGGACTTCTCTGGATGTAATCGGAACGTTACGAAGAGGATTTTTTGGTTGGCGGCGCGGCAGACGGCGGTCGGCAGTTAGAGAAGGAGACCCGCGGCCGCGCCGGCGAGCAAAGAATCAGATGGGGTAAACCGCTGGCACAGGCCTTCGCTATGGGGATTGTTCGGTCGG
>JAJDWM010000612.1 GCA_022825595.1 Bryobacterales bacterium
CATCCTCCTGTTGGCGCTTTGGTCCGATTCCACCCGCGTGGCGACATTCATGTTCGGGGATGCCCAGACCGGGCGGAGCTTTGCGTTCCTCGACGGAGTGGACGGATCGTTCCACGGGCTCTCTCACCACCGCGACGAGCCCGAGACGCGCGAGCAGTACGAGCGCATCATCAACTGGCACACCAGTCAGGCGGCCTATTTTCTCGGTCGGATGCGTGACTTGGACGAGGGTGGCTCGACGCTGCTCGACAATTCCATGGTCATGTTTGGGTCGTCGCTGAGCAACGGCAACACGCACGAACCAACCAACCTGCCCCTCATATTGGCGGGCCGGGGCAAGGGCGCGCTTCGACCTGGCCGGCGCGTCGTCGCGAAGCCGGACACGCCACTCTGCAACCTTTACCTGGCAATGATGCACCACATGGGACTGGAGGATGTCGAGGCATTTGGGGACAGCACTGGGACCTTGGAAGGGCTTGGCTGAGACTGCGCAGGGGACGACGCTTCAAGGACGTCGATCGGATCCAACAGATAGTGAGTTCGCCTTCTGCTTGTCAGAGGGCACGAGGTCGCCGAGTGCTGGAACGCATCGTCGCTCGCAGCCGCCAGTGCCACCACCATGGCAGTAGGCAGGAGGAGACGGTTGGGGCGTTCGATGGCCGCGGAGCAAGATCTCATAGCACGGCTTATCTTGGAGCCTGGCGGGGACGTGCGGACATCAGCCCGCTCAAGTCCGTCCTGTCGGCGTACCTGAACTTTGCAGGGACGCGGGCTTAACGCCCTGAGGTGGGTGTACGTGCCGCAGAACTAGAGCCTGTGTCGCTTGTTGCGGATCCACGTTGGCCAAACTCAAGGCCGAGGCAAGCTCGACGTCCGTTACGGGTACGCCAAGCCGGTGAAGAACGTCTTCTTGAAACCGCTCTGCCGCGACTGGAAGGCAATCCTCAACCGCCAATCCAGCCTCCCTTTGACAGCTCACTCGAAGCGTTACCATCGAGGACAACCTGCGCCGATGCGTCTTACTGCCTCGGACGCCTCCTTGCGATCCATTAGTCCTGCTGCCGAGCGTTCAGACACCTCGCTGGAGGGAGTCAACCCACAGCTTCAGGCCCCGGGGTCCCTGTTTCGCGCTGGATGTTTCTGATTATGCCGGGATTCTTGTCTGACGAACGACTTGATTGCTGTGTGATCAGGGCAGTTCGAGGCCACGTTCCGAGTCGAGCCTTGGCAGTGGCGTTGGTCGTCTTGCTGCCCACGTCTCCTTCTTTCGCACAGGAGGGCACGGCAAGTCTCGCTGGCCGAATTCTGGATGATACTGACAGGACACCCCTCAGCTTTGCGACTGTGCTGGTCACGAACGCTGGCGGAGAGCCACTGTCCGGTGTGCTTGCCGGAAGCGACGGCCGATTCGTAGTCCGGGGACTGGCACCGGGCAGCTACAAGATTGAGGTCTCGTTCCCTGGCTTCTACGCGCTGGGAGTCGCAGTGCTTGTGTCCGAGCTCAACGATTCCTACGATCTCGGGGACGTTCGCCTACTTCGGGAGGTGAACCTCGAGCAGGACATTACGGTGACCGCTGAGCAAATCCGAGGGGTTGGAGTCCACACCGAAGTGTTTCGGATCGACGAAGGACCGACGCAGTCGACCGGTTCGCTGCTCGATGCAATGAGGAACCTTCCGGGTGTCACGGTCGATCAAGAGGGCCGGGTCTCGCTCCGAGGCAGCTATCAGGTCTCGATCCTGATCAACGGCCGACAATCGAGCCTGACTGGCTTTGGCAGTCAGCGCGGCCTCGACGGCGTGTCGGCGGCAAACGTCGAGGCGATCGAGATCATCCACAATCCATCGGCCAGTCTCGACGCCGCGGGCATGGCAGGAGTTATCAACATCATCTACAAGCGGGAACAGGCAAAGGGCTTGTCGGGTGACGTCGGACTGTCGGTTGGCGTTGGTCAGTTATCCAAGCGCCGATCGGACCTGCCAACAGATCTGGGCAGCTATTCAAACAACCCGAAATTCATTCCAAGTGTTAATCTCAATTACAATACCGAGGATGTACGGAGCTTTTTCCAAGCAGAAATCGTGGCTCAACACGCCCTTCCGAACAATGAATTCACAACGCGCGCTTACGAAGACGGTCGGGTCATTGAATCGCAAGTTCCGGAGAATCGCGAGCAGCTTCACTACATTGTCCGGGCAGGATCGGATATTGACGTTGGCAATTCTAACACACTTTCGGTATCGGGGATCTATGACTTCGAAACGCACACGGATCGTGCACAGGTCCCCTACATCCTAGCATCCACAAGTGACAGACGGCGATTCTGGTTCTGGAATGAAGAGGAAGACACGGGTTTTGCCAATATCAGTATCGACCTCAAGCACGAATTCTTGACACCTGGACACGACATGAGCTTGAATTTTCAGTACACCCGTGGTTGGGAGGACGAGGCGTACTTTCTGAATGAGGAATCAGCCGTGCGGGTCGGTATGGACATGACGCACCTCATTGCCGAAGAGAACACTGTTCCCCTGAGTCTTGACTACAAGCGCCCGCTGTCCAGCGGTCGAATAGAGTTGGGCACTAAACTCCAGACTCGTTGGCTACCGATCAGCTACGCTGTGGATCGGGGAGTGCAGAGCGTGATCCACGAAGGGCTCGGCGAATCTTCCAATTGGGAGGAAGACCTCTATGCCGCCTATTTCAACTGGGTCCAAGTGAAGGCCTCACATTCATTTGAGGCAGGTGTTCGGTTCGAACAGACGAACGTAGCATATACAATCCCGGAAGACAACATCTATTACGAGGCGAGCGATGCATACGACTACTTCGAAGTCTTCCCGAATGTCAAGTTCACCTATCGGTTGAGTGAAGAGAATCAGGTGATTTCTGCATATAATCGGCGTATTGATCGCCCGGGAGAGCCTGAGCTGCGGATCTTTCCGAAGTTCGACGATCCGGAACTCCTGAAAGTCGGGAATCCATATCTACGACCGCAATTGTCGAATGTATTCGAGATCGGATATCGGAGGTCTTGGGATGGGGGCTTCGTAAGCATGTCCGTCTATCAACGACAGATATCCGACACTTTCCAGCGCATTTTTGCAATAGACCCTTCCAACGCGACGTATGATGTCGTCAACAGGCTCTTTGAAAACGTGGGGGACTCCACACAAACCGGAGCTCAATTCGTTTCCGAGCATAAGATTAGCGAGTCGTGGCGTGTATCTGGAAGCGTCAACTGGTTCACTAACGATATTAATGCTCTGGAAACCGAACTGCTGTTTCCTACTCGTCGCCCCTTCAGTCTCGCGGCGTCGCGAGACGACACTTGGGACTTAATTGTTAACAACCAATTCAGGACATTTCACGCTGGAGAAATCCAACTGAGCTACATTTACTATGCGGGAAGAAACACTTTCCAAGGGAGAGATCGTGCGCGTTCATCGCTCGATCTGTCCGCGACTTGGCCAGTTATGAGCGGACGTGCGGAATTGGTTCTCACACTTAGCGATCTCTTCAACAAGTTTGCTGTACAGCGAGAGGTGGTCGGTCCCGGGTTCACGGCGCTCTACCAGAACTTCTTGGAGACGCAAGTTGCGAGGATCGGCCTGAGAACCCGGTTCTGAGGGTTCGACATCCCTTGGCGTCGGACAGGCAGGGCCGCGTCGTGGCGGTCGTGGAGCGCACGAACAACCCGGCGCAGGTTACCCTGACCGCTAACCTGCACGATCCGGACTACGGCAGGATCGTGTGCGACACTCTGCACGGACTGCCCCGGACGTTTGCCGATCTGGTTGCGGTCACGAGAGGCCACGGCCCCTCCCGCTCTTGACCGCTACATCCGGAACTCCGCCCTGCGCCGCCGCGTAAGCCAGTGGTCGAAGGAGTCCCGCAACCGCAACAACCTCGCAGCCCACCTTCAGCTCACTTCTCTGAACCCTCCTGCAGTCGCCGCTCCCAACCAAATCGTGACGCGATACCCAGAATCTCCCATTTCTTGAGCCTGATCCGATAAGGATTCCGAGCCCCCGGCCTAGAACTGGCCGCCGCCCCGTGCGACAAGACAGCCAACCCTAGTGAGTGTCGGGCCACAGTGTCAGTTACTGCAGAGTCTTCATGGAACGTGTGCGCCAAATGGGCACGGTCATGGCGAGGGATGAATACCGTCGTTCCTTGGTCGTAGTGTTCGATAGCCTGAACTCTTGGGTTTGCGGCGAGTTGCATTAGACTCATCCGCGGTTGGCCATCGCTGCGTGTGCGCACACAACTTTCTGGCAATCTCGGTCCAAGTACTTGTGCGATCGGATCTAACTGCATCGATTGCGGTTTCGACCGCATCATATGAACTGAACGGCAACTGCTTGGTTGTCTCCATCAAGAATCCTCCAAATGGCCGATGGCAATGGTATCTATCAGGTGAGGAACCAATCGGTCCATCAAGCCAGACAGTTCGTTGGTCGGCGTGCTTACATCGAGTCGAACCCTCTCAGTTGCCTCGACAGCATCGATGAAGAAGCCATGTTCTGGGTAGTCATGCACC
>JAJDWM010000014.1 GCA_022825595.1 Bryobacterales bacterium
GGAGGAACTTCGGCGCGAGCGGGCCGCCGAACGGCGGGCCCGCACGGAACTGCACTCCGTGCCGCTAGATGACGGGGTCTATTATCTGGGGGCGCAGGGCCTCGTCTCACTAGAGCAGGTCTTCCTCAAGCTAGACAAGAGCGCTGGGCGAACGGCGCTGAACGTCATCGCTCCGGTCCCGGTGATCACGGGCAAGCAGACATTGTCGATTGAGGGCCTCAATGCTGGGACGGTCACCACCAACGACCGGCCAATCTTCTACCTGAGGCTGGACAGCTTTGCTCGGTTCGGGATATCGCGCCTGAAGCCGGAGCCAAAGAAGAAGAGGCGCGTAGTCCAGCAGATCTACACCGTTCCGAGAACCGAAGAGCAGGCCGAGGCGCAAGAGGACATTGAAGTGTTCCGGCAGCAGCTGGCTCCGCTGGTCTACAAGGTCTGGCCCGTAGAGTCGCTTGAGCCGGGAGAATACGCGGTCGTGGATTACACGGCGGGAAAATCCGACCTGCGGGTTTGGGACTTCTCCCACCGCCTTGGCGGGCCCCCTGAGGAGTAGAAGGCATGCGCGCCCCGGGGTCCGCGAGTCTGTTGGCGCTGGCCTTGGCACTTGCGGCTGGCTGTGGCGGTGAGCCGCAAGTGCTCGATGTGTGCAGGGCGGAGATCCGGGACATCGAGGTGGCTGTGACCACCGACGGGCGAATCGAGGCGACCAGCGCACTGGCGCTGCACGCACCTCTGACGGGCCTAGTGGAATACGTGGGGGTGCAGCTCGGCGGGACAGTGACCAAGGGCCAGGAAACACTCCGCATTGCCGATTCTGGTCAACGGTTGGCGCACGGACAGGCGACCGCGCGGCTGGAGGCCGCCAAGGCACGCCTGGCGCGTTTCGACACGGTGCTGGGCCCGACTGAGGCGGCCGATCTGCAGGTCCGCCGCAGTAAGCTGGCGGGAGCCTTGCGGGACGCCGCCGAGGAGGCTTCCCGGTCACTCCGGCTGCACGCCCGGGATGCGGCAACTCGCGCCGAGCTCGAAGCAGACAACCGCTTGGTCGACGACCTCCAGGCCGAGGTTGAGGCACTGGATGTGCACGTCTCATCTCCCCGAACTGAAATGCAGCGAGCCGAGCTGGAGGCTGCCGTCTCGGAGGCGACCGCCGAGCTTGAATCGGCCTCTCGCGCCCTTCGAGATCTGTCCATCCGCGCGCCTGCAGCGGGTCGCGTGTACTCCATTGCGGTCGAGCAAGGCGACTTCGTCGAGGCAGGCGCGTTGCTGGCTCGCCTAGGCTCTACAGACGAGGTCCGTGCGCGGGTTCACATTGACCAGCCGGATCTGGGCGCCGTACGGTTGGGAGTGGCCGCGACGCTGACGGCGGACGCGTACCCTGACCGCGAATGGGCATGCACCGTGGACGGCCTCCCGACCGAGGTCGTCGATTCAGGTCCTCGACGCGTCGGCGAGGCCCGGTGCACCGCGGAAAATTCGGACGGCGTGCTGCTGCCCGGCCTTGCGGTCGGCGTCCGGATCGTGGTCCAGACGGCGGAACAGGCTCTGAGCGTGCCTCGGGAAGCCATCGCGGGCAGCGGGTCTGGAGCCCATGTTTGGGTGTTGGAGGGTGGGCTGCTGGACCGCCGCGAAGTAGACTTGGGAACTGTCGGACCCGCCCATGTTGAAATCCGTGGAGGCATCGACGCATCCGACATGGTGGTAATCCCGGCCGGGGCACAGCTCCGCACGGGGCAGCGCGCCCGCGCCCGAGCCGTCCGAGGCCAAGATGGCGCCTAGGCTAATCGCCGCGCTCGCGATAGGCGGGACTCTCGCGGCTGGCGCCGGCTCCGATTTCCAGGAGGGCGTCCGGCACTACGCTGCCGAAGACTACCGCGAGGCGCAGGCAGCGTTCGAAGTGGCGCTCGAGGAGGCCCCGGACAGTTCCAAGAACAACCTGTGGCTGGGCTTGGCGATCGGTCGGCGGCTTCAAACCATGTCCGCGATTCGCCGGTTGGGGGCGCTTCCGCTCGCGAGAAGGGTCAAGCGGCAATTTGAGCGCGCAGTTGAGCTGGATGGCGAGAATCTTGAGGCCTTGGACGCACTGTTGGGATTCCATCTGGAGGCCCCGCCGATGGTGGGCGGCAGCAAGGCCCGGGCTCGGGAGATCGCCGAACTGATTCGGAGAGAAGATCCAGTCTTGGGGGCCGTTGCCTCAGCGGAATGTCACGAGGCCGCCGGCGAGTTCGGCAACGCTGCCAGCGAACTGGCACGGGCCCGGGATCTCGCGCCGGACGACATCGGCCCCGTCTTGGCCCAAGCTGCTTTCTTGGCGAGAAGGGGCGACGACACCGCCAGCGGTGAGCTCTTCGAACTGGCGTTCCGACTCGACGGCGACAACCCGTCAGTCTGGATCGCGGCAGCGCGTGCCTGGAGTGAGGCGGAGAGTCGGGAATTCGTGGAGAAGGCAGCAGGCTTGGCGAAGCGCTACTTGCAAACGCCCAAGCCAGCTGCCAACGCCGAGCCTTACTTTGAAGTCCGGGCCCTGCTCAGGAAGCTGCAGCGGGCGCTCTGAGCGCCAATCCAGCGCGAGTTGCCCTGAGGCTGGGATTGTCGATCTGCGCTTGATATGCTGGTTCTGGTGGGCTAGAGGGCGCCGACGGCGCATAGTTCACAATTGTCTAGTAGGGGGCTTAACAATCTTGGCCCTCTGAGAAAGGAGCGAATTGTGAGGAGATTCCTGAACCCCGGGGGACTGGCCGTCTTGGTCGGGGTATTCTTGCTGGCCGCGCCGGCCATGGCCCAGCGCGACATGGGGACATTGCTGGGCAGTGTCACGGATCCGTCCGGTGCCGCGATACCCGGGGCCACGATCACGATCACTGAGGAAGCGACCGGCGTTACCGACACCGTCGAGTCGGACGTTGTCGGAAACTACATCCGCCCGCTCATCAAGCCGGGCGTCTATACGATTGCGTGCGAGTCGCCCGGCTTCAAGAGGTCTGTCCAGACTGGCGTCATTCTGCAGTCGGCGGGCCGCGTTCAGGCAAACTTCATCCTCGAGATCGGTGAGGTCACGGAGACCATCGAGGTCTCGGCGGCACCGCCCGCGCTCCAGACAGAGTCCACCCAGATGGGAGGCACGCTGGAAAACCGGCAGACCAGTGAGTTGCCGCTTGGGGGCCAGCGTCGCTTCGCCTTCTTGGCACGGACCGTGCCGGCGGTCGTTCCCGCTGAGCCAGGGGCGCGTGATGCGGCCGGCGGCGGTTTCTCCGCCAACGGCGTTCGCTCGAACGGTCAGAACAACTTCTTGCTGAATGGTGTAGACAACAACGTCAACGTGATCGACTTCATCAACCAGACTGCGTACGTCGTCGGGCCTTCGGTGGAGGCGATCGGCGAGATGCAGATCCTGACCAACGGTTACAACGCTGAGTATGGGCGTGCGGCTGGCGGCGTCGTCAACGTCACCATCAAGTCCGGGACCAATGAGATCCACGGCACGCTGTTTGAGTTCCTTCAGAACACAAAGGCCAACGCCAATACATGGGAACTGAACAGGAATGGAAACCCTAGGCAGCCCTACAAGCAGAATCAGTTTGGAGCTGCCGTGGGTGGGCCGATCGCAAGGAACCGAACGTTTTGGTTCGCCGACTATCAGGGCACGCTGATCCGCGACGGAAGTCTCTCCAGCACGCTGACCGTTCCCGCGCCGGGAATGGCGCAGGGGGACTTCTCGACTGTCCTTCGTCCTTCTGACGTGCTTGGCCAAGACGAGCTCGGACGAAATGTCTTGCGCGGGCAGATCTTCGACCGTGACACGCAGCGGGAAATGAACGGCACGGTGATCCGCGACCCCTACCCCAACAACATGATTCCGGCGTCCCGGTTCGACCCCATCGCATCGAACCTTATCGGCCAGTACCCGTCCGAGAACCAGAACCTCACGGCGTCCGGCCAGCGTCCCGGCGGGAACTACTTCACCGCTCGCAATGCAACCCGCGACGTTCACCAGTGGGACGTTCGGGTCGACCACCGAATCTCGGACAACGACAGCCTGTTCGGCAGCATTAGCTGGATCGACGAGCAGAAATTCCAGACGCCGCCGCTGCCCGGCGATCTGGACGCGGGCGGATTCCTCGGCGAGACCGAGGAGAACCTGAGCCGCGCGGCGATGATGAGCTACACGAAGATCTGGTCCCCGTCACTGATCACGGAGTCACGGGTCGCGTATTCCCGCCTCATCACCACTAGGGTGCAGAGCAACGCGGACAACGATTCGTTCTCGTCTCTCGGCTTCGGTGGGCTGAACCCGTTCACCACCAACAACGGCGGCATGATGCGGTTGGGACCTTCGGGATACAGCACGGTGGGCGGTTCCGAGTGGCTTCCTACGCAGGAGTACAACAACGTCTGGGACTTCATCCAGAATGTGTCTTGGAACAAGGGCTCGCACGCGATCAAGTTCGGTGCGGAGTATAGGCCGATCGGTTTTCCCTTCTTCCAGGTTCCGTCTCCTCGCGGTCGGATGGACTTCCGACCGGAGGACTCGAACCAAGTCGGCTTTGCCGACACGGGTGACGGAATGGCATCCTGGCTGCTCGGAGACGTAGCGTGGGCACGCATCACCACCGCCAACTTCATCTCCTCGTTCAAAGATGCCTATTCGTTCTTCGTGCAGGACGACTGGAAGGTCTCCTCAAAGCTCACCATCAACCTCGGCGTCCGGTACGAGCTGACCACTCCGATCGGCGAGAAGTTCGGCCGCCAAGCGCACCTTGACGTATTCGGTGCAGACCACAGCGCGCCGACGCTCGTGATCCCCAAGGGCAAGGATCAGGACGCGCCGCTGCCTCCGAACTTCGCCACGGACTACCCGAACATTACCGTCGAGCGCGGCATCGCATCGACCTACCTGACGGAGTGGGACCGGACCAATTTGGCACCACGGATCGGATTCGCGTATGAGGTGATGCCGGGAACGGTGATCCGGGCCGGCTACGGAATCTTCTACGGCGCTGAGGAAAACGAGGGAGGCAACCCCAACCGTGGGGAGAACGTGCCATTCAACCAAGAGACCAGGTTCGTGAAGGACCGGCCGTCGGACCGCAATCCCTTCATCAGGAAGTTCTCCGACGGCTTCCCCGTTGATGCGTTCACCCTTCCCGCGCCGATTTCCTTCCGCTCGGTCTACACCCAGCGGCGCTGGCCCTTGGTGAACAAGTGGAACTTCAACGTTCAGCGAGACTTGGGATGGAATTCCGTACTGGAGCTCGCCTACATTGGATCGAATGGCAACAGGCTGACGGACAACTACAATGGCAACCCCTTGGTGAACGACCCCCGACCCAACATCTCCGCATTCAACCGCAGGCCGTTCAGGAACGTCGTCGGCAACACAGGGATCTCCTTCACAAACAGCAATGGTCGCTCGGCGTACAACGCGTTCACGGCGAAGCTGGACAAGCGCTACTCAGACGGAGTCGGATTCCTTGCGGCCTACACCTGGGGTCATGCGCTTGCCGACACCGGAACGACGCTTTCAGGGGGGCCCGGCAATCGAACGCCGCACCAGTCGCTCGAATACGCGCATGCCAGCTTCGATGTCCGGCACCGCTTTGTGCTCAGCGGAAACTGGAACCTTCCGACTCCCGCCCAGTTGAGCGGTCCGGCGAGGGTGCTCATAGGCGGCTGGCAATTGAACGGAATCCTGACCCTCCAGACCGGGAATTACTTCAGCATCGGAACGAATCGGGCGGTCTGCTCGTGCTCGGGCACTACCCGGCCCGACCCCGTGTCCGGACGCGATCCCAATGCGGCTCCGGCCGGGGGGCGGAGCCCGGACGAGTGGTTTGACACTTCGGCGTTGCAAGATCCCGCAACGGGGACGTATGGTGCGCTCGGGAACTACTCCAACATCGGCCCGCCGACGAACACTGTGGATCTTTCGCTGTTCAAGGATTTCCCGATCACCGAGAGTTCCAAGGTGCAGTTCAGGATCGAGTCGTTCAACCTGACGAACACGCCTCAATTCAACCGTCCGAACTCGACCCACGGATCCGGCAACTTCGGTCGGATCTTCGGTACGCGTGCCGGGCTGAATCGGCAGTTCCAGTTTGCGCTCCGATTCATGTTCTGATCGGGCAGGCTGCCTTCTTCTGGGCCTCCGTCCTCCGGGACGGGGGCCCTTGTTGTTGACCGCACTGCCGGCGGTCGGGTGTCGATAACAGCTGGCGCAGAGTCGGCTAGCCACGCGCTGTCGGCGGTCCAGACCATGGCCAGAGCTGGGGCTGCGCGGATCCCGGCCTGATCGTCGCATGAGTTCGGGAGGGTGGCCTGCATCGGCATGTAACGCCGTCAGGGGGATCAGCCGGGACACTACGTCCGCGCGCAGGCGACGAGAGTTCCGCGTCTGGCCTCGGCCAGGCGGCCAGGCATCGGGTGGCGCAGATTTCACCATGGGTCTGCCCAAGCTGCCACTGTTCAGAACTAGTGCCCTACGGGCTCGTCTGTTGCCTGCCTGTGCCAGCGAGGAGCCGACCGGCCCGGGGGCATCCCCCGTGCCGACGGTTGTCCGGCCTCCTTTGTCACTGCCGTCTATGCTGTAGGGACGAATCGCTACCAGGAAAAATGAAATGAGCAGTTTCGATTTTCCTGTTTAGCTGCTCGCAATGATCCCACGTCTTCGCCACGAATCAGAAGTCCGGCGCCTGCTGAGGCAGTTCCCGGTCGTGGGTCTGATAGGCGCGCGCCAAGTCGGGAAGACCACGCTGGCCCGTCGCCTGATTGCGCAAGAGCCGGGCCCGGTCGCTTCGTTCGACCTGGAAGACCCGACCGACGCTGCCCGCTTTGCCGATCCGATGCTGGCTCTCCAACGTCTGGAAGGGCTTGTCGTCATTGACGAGGTTCAGCACCGCGAGGGGCTCTTCCGTGTCCTGAGGGTGCTTGTGGACCGGCCCGGAGGGCGGGCCCGATTCTTGGTACTCGGCAGCGCCGGGCCGGAGCTTTTTCGGCAATCTTCAGAATCGCTTGCCGGACGGATCGCCTACCATGAGCTGACCCCGCTTTCCGTCGACGAGACCGCCTCTGTGGCGGTGGACCGCTTGTGGCTGCGGGGCGGATTCCCGCGCTCGCTCTTGGCGAGCGACGAAATAGAGAGCGCAGCTTGGCGCAAGGCGTTCGTGCGCACCTTCTTGGAGCGGGACCTGCCGCAGCTTGGCATCAGTGTACGGGCGTCCACGATGCGGCGGTTCTGGACGATGCTGGCGCACTATCACGGCAACCGCTGGAAGGCCTCGGAACTGGCGCGCTCCCTTGGGCTGAGCGCCCCGACGGTGAACCGCTACTTGGAGGCACTCGTCGACGCGCTGGTTGTGCGCAGGCTGACCCCTTGGTTCGAGAATCTGAAGAAGCGCCAGGTCAAGGCACCAAGGGTCTACCTGAGCGACACGGGGCTCCTGCACACGCTGCTTGGAATCCGGAGTGAGTCGGCACTGCTGGGCCATCCCAAGTGCGGCGCTTCCTGGGAAGGATTCGCGATGCAGGAGGTCGTTCGCATCCTCTCTGCGGACTGGGAGGACTGCCATTACTGGGCGACCCACGGAGGAGCGGAGATCGACCTGCTGGTCTTTGACGGGAGCCGTCGCCTCGGCTTCGAGTTCAAGAGGGCCAGTGCTCCGAGGATGACGCGGTCGATGCATTCGGCACTTGCCGACCTGCGGCTTGACCGAATCACAGTGCTGTTTCCCGGCGACAAGCGGTTCTGGCTCCACGAGCGTGTTGAAGCGGTTGGTCTGCCACTCGCCTGCTCTCAGGGATTGGAATGATCGCCGGACGGCGGCCGCATGCGGGAGGATCCGCCGAATCGGCGGAGCTGCCCTAGAGTTGCGTGACGGATTCGCGGGCGGGACACACAGTCCTAGGAATTGCACGCGCGTTCTGCACTAACCACGTCGTCGGCGGGGTGGGACGGCCTTCAATCCGAACTCGCGTACGTTTGGTCACGACCTCCGACGATCCCTGATCCACTGAAGTTCGGCGAGGTTATCCCGCATTGCTATTGACCACCGACAGGAAGCGCTGCCGGTCGCACCATCTCGGCAAGTGCGAAGCTCAGACGGTCAGAGGCGATGGATGAACCCAGGGGCTGCGATAGGGCCGCGCGAGCTTCGCCGCGGCATCGGGGTCATGCGACACGGTCCCGGTCTCCTCATCCCAGCGGAGGGAACGCCCGAGTTCCATCGAGACGTTCGCCAGAATGCAGCAGGCCGTCGAAATGTGCCCTTGTTCAATATCGGCCACCGGATTGCGGCGATGGTCGATTGCCGACAGGAAGTCGCGCATGTGGGCGCGCAGCACAGGGAACTCGTGCGGCCCCAGCCTTGACTCGACGGCGTCGACTTGGTCGATCTCGTACCTGTCCATTTCCGTGAACGCTTCCCGGCGAATGGCCTTCGAGTTCTTGTCGACCGGTATGAACTCCCACTTCGTCGTCGACCCCTTGAAGAGGCCCTTCTCGCCGTAGATGAAGTAGGCCCACGGGTAGCCCGGGTATACCGGGCTGCCCCAATTGCGATGAGTCCAGACGACGTTGAGATCCGGGAAAGAGAACGTTGCTGTCTGGGTATCCGGAGTGTTTGCCTTGCTGTCCTTGTCCACAAAGATACCGCCGGTGGAATGGATGACGGACGGCCAGCCCAGATTCAGCGTCCAGCGCACCAGGTCCAGCATGTGGATGCACATGTCCCCGATCACCCCGTTGCCGTACTCCATGAAGTAACGCCACCGCCGAGGATGCGTCCACTGGCAGAACGGTCGCATCGGGGCCGGGCCCGTCCACATCTCGTAGTCGAGATGTGGGGGCGGATCGGTGTCCGGAGGATTGCCACGAGGACTCCGGTAGATATAGCAGCAGACCTCCGCATGGGAGATCTTGCCAAGCATTCCGCTCTGGATCCGGTCCCGCGCCTCGATCAAGTGCGGAGCCGACCGACGCTGCGTGCCGACTTGGCACACCCGACCGTACTTCCGCGCAGCTGCGACCATCGCTTGGCCCTCGACGACATCCACTGAGATCGGCTTCTGAACATAAACATCAGCGCCAGCCTTCATGGCGGCGATGGCCGGTAGGCAGTGCCAGTGGTCGGGCGTCGCCACTTCCACAATGTCTGGCTGCTCTTGGCGCAGCATCTCACGGTAGTCGACGTACGCTCTTGGAGCCTTGCTCGACCTGTGCCTGCCGGCAGCCGTGACAACGTCGGCCGCCAAGCTATTGGAATCTGGGTCGCAGAGCGCAACGATCTCAACATCCTCTACCTGCACGAGACGGAATAGGTCGTTCTTGCCATACCACCCGGAGCCGATCAGCGCTACGCGTCGGGGTGGATTCGCCGCTCTTGCCCCCACCAGAGTCAGGCCGGCCGCGGCCGTGGCGACGAAAGTGCGCCGGTTTAGGGAGACGCTGGACATGGTGGCTTCCCGGGAACGACACTATCACAGATGCTTGGCGAGCCCCTGCGAGGGGCGGAAGCTGGCCATCGCAGGCACGGTCGCTGCGGGAGACGGCTATTCAACCCGGGCCATCCCTGGAAGATCGGCCCTCTGAGAACTCCAGCGGGGTCCGCGGGCCGGGACACGCCGACTTCCGATTGCGGCTCGTCCAGCGCGCCGAGAATCGGGGGCTGGTGCCCTTTAGAGTTAGGCGCTGGGGCCCCGGTCCGTTCTGGGAGCTCGTGGAGACTTGTCAACGGCTGCCCCAATACAACGCGCGGCATGGGCACAGGAAACGGATCGGGGC
>JAJDWM010000616.1 GCA_022825595.1 Bryobacterales bacterium
CCCTGAGCCCGATGCACGCGGGCATGAGCTACAAGCGACTTGAGGAGCTTGGGGGCATCCGGTGGCCTTGCTACGACGAGTCGCATCCCGGCGAGCTGTACCTGCACAGCCGGCTTTGGGCCAAACCGAGGATCGGGCCGCGGGCGCCCTTCTCGCCCGTGGAAGCCGTGGCGCCAGTGGACCAGCTGGACGACACCTACCCGATCCGCCTGACCACGGGGCGGCGGCTGGACGCCTACAACACCGGCGTTCAGAGCGAGCACCTGCAATCGCCTATGCACAGCCAGGAGACGCTGGACATCTCACCCGAAGACGGCCTCGATCTCGGTGTTACGGAGTTTGAGCGCGTGCGCGTCTCGTCTCGGCGCGGATCTATCGTGGCTCCGGTTCGCTTTGATCCCGGCCTCAGGCCAGGTCTGGCATTCATGACGATGCATGCTCCGGACGAGATCAACACCAACGAGCTGACGATCGAGGCTATCGACCCGAAGTCGGGCGTCTCGGAGTTCAAGGCTACGGCAATACGGATTGATACAATGGGCGCCGCTCCGGCCGGGGACTAGGCGCTACCGTCCGGGCCAGGCAGCGGTCGCAATCGGGCTGGCGCAACGTGGACCTCCATTTCACCCCCGACGCCCCGACAGATACCGAGAGGGAGGCAGTCGACTCGCTGCTGGGCGAGCCGGATTCGAACTGGACGGGCGGGGACCGACTCCTGGCGAGCGACCTGCGAACGTCCCAGGCCGGCCACCGGGGGGCGGGCAAACGGCACCTCCTGCTGCCGGTCCTGCACGCTATCAGCGACCGCTGCGGCTGGATCAGCCGGGGTGCCCTGAATTACTGCTGCCGCAGACTGGGCGTGCCCCCTGCGGAGGCCTACGGGGTGGCAACCTTCTACGACATGTTCTCGCTGTCCCCGCGCCCGCCCGTGATCGTGCGGGTCTGCGACGACATTGCCTGTATCGCCAAAGGGTTTGACGGCCTGAGCGACGATCTGGCTTCAAGTGCAATCCCCGAGGGGGGCGAGAGCTCCCCGAACGGCGTTATCTGGACGCGCAGCCCGTGCTTGGGGCTCTGCGAGCGAGCGCCCGCCGCCCTGATCAGCGGTGCGGGGGAGCAGCCGTGGCATGCAGTGTCTGCGCCCGCAACCCCTGTCGCGATCGAACGCGTCTGCCACCGGGAGGGCAGGGCAGCGGAGGCGGGTGCCGAGGTCCGGGCATCCGTTCCTCAGGCCGGAACGGGAGGACTGCGCCTCCTGCACCGTGTAGGCGAGCCGTCTGGAGGGAGTCTCCAGGGCTATCTCCGGGATGGTGGATTCGCAGCGTTAGACCTCGCTGTCCGCAACGGCAGGGAGTGGGTAGTGGAGCAAGTCGAGGCTTCAAACCTCGTCGGCCGGGGTGGGGCGGCCTTCCCTACAGGGCGGAAGTGGCGCGCAGTGTTGGGCGCCAAAGGCCCCAAGTATGCGGTTTGCAACGCAGACGAGTCCGAGCCGGGCACCTTCAAGGACCGGGTCCTGATGGAGGGCGACCCCTACGCTCTCGTCGAGGCCTTGGCCATCGCCTCATTCGCCACCGGGTGTGAGCGGGCCTACGTGTACATCCGCGGCGAGTACCCAGAGTCCACCGAGCGCATGGCAGGGGCGATTGAGGACTGTGAGAGGGAAGGATTGCTGGCTCCCGCCTGCCCGATCGAAATCCGGAGAGGAGCGGGAGCCTACATCTGCGGAGAAGAAACGGCTCTGTTCAACTCGATCGAGGGATACCGCGGGGAGCCACGCAACAAGCCGCCATACCCAACCCAGTCGGGGCTATTCCGGCGCCCGACGCTGGTCAACAATGTGGAGACGCTTGCCAACATCCCGGGCATCCTGCTGGAAGGCGGCGCCGCCTATGCGGCGATGGGCACGGACGTATCGAGCGGACCGAAACTGTTCTGCCTCTCGGGCCACATCTTGCGCCCGGGAGTCTACGAGGCCGAGTTCGGCGTCACTGTAAGGGAACTGATCGAGATGGCCGGCGGAGTCGCGGGGTCCGGACAAGTCCAGGCGGTCCTCGTCGGGGGAGCAGCCGGGGCGCTGCTGCATCCGGGCGAGATCGACACACCGTTCACATTTGAGGCCATGCGGGAGATCGGTGCGACTGTGGGATCGGCCGTCGTGATGCCGTTTGACACGACGGTAGACCTAGGAGCGATGCTGGTGCGAATCGCGGAGTTCTTCCGGCACGAGAGCTGCGGACAGTGCGTGCCGTGCCGCGTGGGGACGGTCCGCCAGCACGAGCTGCTGCAGCGCCTGCAGTCAGGGGAGGTCCGGCTTGGCTCGGAGCAACACCGCACTCTGCTCGGTGAGATCTCGCAGGTAATGCGCGATGCATCGATCTGCGGCCTAGGGCACACGGCCGCGAGCGCCGTCGACTCTGCGCTGCTGCGGTTTCCGATCTGGGGAGGGAGTGCAAGATGAACCACCGAGATGCGGACTTGGCGCCGGACCTGACGGTCCCTGTGCCACGCGGGCCGGTGCCCGCAGCCCCTCCGGGAACCGAGCGGCCCCGGGTCGAAATCGAGGTGGACGGCAAGACCATATCCGTCGAAGAGGGAGCTACCCTGCTGGACGCGTGCCGCAGACTCGGAATCGACACCCCAACAGTCTGCTATCTGGAGACGCTCACACCCGTCAACGCGTGCCGGGCATGCGTGGTGGAACTGGAGGGATCGAGAGTGCTCGTGCCGGCCTGCTCGCGCAAGGCCGAGCAGGGCATGTCGATCCGAACTGACTCCGAGCGAGTTCGGCTCAGCCGGCGCATGGTCTTAGAGTTTCTGGCTTCCGGGAGCGACCTGTCCATCTCCCCGGAACTCTCCGACTACATGGAGCGCTACGGGGCAGAGCCTTCGCGGTACGGCGAGGGCGGTTCGGAACCGGCCACTGTCGAGCAGCCGGCGAAGGTTGACAACGAGCTCTACGTGCGCGACTACGCCAAGTGCGTACTCTGCTACAAGTGCGTGGAGGCGTGCGGGACCGACGCTCAGAATACGTTTGCGATCGCCGTGGCGGGTCGCGGCTTTGACGCCCACATCAGCACCGAGTTTGACGTCGACCTTCCGGAATCGGCCTGCGTCTACTGCGGCAATTGCATCGCGGTCTGCCCGACAGGGGCACTGATCTTCAAGAGTGAGCACGACCTGCGGCAGGCGGGCCAGTGGGACGAGGACCGCCAGCGCGAGGCCGACACAATTTGCCCCTACTGCGGCGTCGGATGTACGCTCACGGTGCGATCGCAGGACAACCAGATTGTCAGGGTGACGTCCCCGCTGGACCAAGAAGTGACTGCGGGCAACCTTTGCATCAAAGGACGCTTCGGCTGGGGCTTCGTCGGTGCGCCGGCCGATGGCGGCACGGAGGACGGCAATGGCTCGTGCGGAGCGGAGGATTAGGGGCCATTCGAGGTGTAGCCGCTCGCGAGTCGGCCAGCGCCAGGCGACGGCACGGCGGACCGGGTACGATGCCGGCCTCGCGGCGTACCCGTTCTGCTCTGAGCGCCCGGCACCTTTAGGGAAGCAGGTCACGACCGGTGCAGAGGAGAGGCGGCCTTCCCGATAGCTCCTATCTTCAATGGGTCGCAGGCGACCCCCGACATGCGGCAATCCACTGGCACGATGAGCTCTGCGGCCCCGGATTCCCTACAGCCCGAAGGTGATTCCCATCTGGCCCGCGGACTCGCGACAGCGATCGGCAGGCTTCGGCAGAAGCTCCTCGATGTCGGAAAGCGCAATAAGCTGATCAACGCCCCGATCGGCAAGGACAGGGCGAAACAGCTAACGATCGAGGACGAGCTCTCAGACGAGGTCTTCCGGATTCTCCACTTGGAGAACCGGAGTATGACCTTCGAGCCGTACAGGGGTGCCAACCCTCCAGACTTGGAGGATGAGGAGGAGGATGACAGCTTGTTTCTCCCGCTTGAGGAGGCCGGAGGGCAGACGGGTCCCATGGCGGACCGGCACGTAGACCGTCGGCTCCACACCAGGCTCAGTGCGGCCCGGCTTCAGCGCAAGCTGCTCGTCCTCTATCGGGACGCCCGTTCCCTTGAGGAGGAGCAGGGCATCAGCGTGCTCTTTCTGGCCCTTGGCTTCCTCAGGTGGTACGAGAGCGAGTCTTCGGAAGTGGAACGGTTCGCGCCGCTCATCCTGCTGCCCGTCGACCTTATTCGAGAGAGGGCCAGAGGGAAGTTCCGACTGGTGTACAGGGACCAAGATCTGGAGCCCAACCTGTCCTTGCGAGCGCTGCTGGAGTCTGACTTTGGCCTGACCCTGCCGGACTTTCCGGAAGGGGAAGGATGGCTGCCGACCGAGTACTTTGTCCGAGTCCAGTCGGCCGTTGCGCCCAAGGCCCGCTGGAGAGTGCGGCCCAACACCATCGAACTCAGCTTTTTCTCGTTCGCGAAGTTCCTTATGTGGAGGGACCTCTCGGCGGGGGAAGAAGCGTTCGGAACGGCGAACAATGAGCTGGTGGAGCGGCTGCTGGTTGAGGGCTTTTCCGGGAGCGCCAGCATTTTCGCGCCAGACGAACGGCTCGACGAGCGGTTCGCCGACCCGAGGGACCTGGGGCACATTCTGGACGCTGACGCTTCGCAGACACAGGTCATCGCCGCGGCAAAGGAGGGCCGCAACCTAGTCGTCCAAGGCCCGCCGGGAACGGGCAAGTCGCAGACCATCGCGAACATCATCGCGGTCGCTGCACGGGAAGGAAAGCGCGTGCTGTTCGTCGCCGAGAAACGCGCAGCGCTAGATGTCGTTCACGCCCGACTCGACAAGTGCGGCCTCGGACCGCTGTGTCTGGAACTGCACTCTCACAAGGCCAACCGAAAGCAGGTATACGCGGAGCTGCGAAGCACGCTAGCGCTGGGCGCGCCCGCGCACATCGGCACGAGCGAGTATCGCCGAGTGCAGGAGGTCCGCGACCAGCTAAACGAACTCTCGGACCTGCTTCACAGGGTCGACGGCGAGACGGGCGAGACACCCTATCTGGTGATCGGCCGGATTTCCGAGCTCAGCGAACAGGGGTGCGTAAGGCCGGCCTGGCAGATACCCGGGGCCGGATGCTGGAGCCGAACCGAGTACGACGAGCGCGTGGAGGCGGTAGAGGCGCTGTCGCGGATGTCGGGCAAGCACAGTCTTGAGAGCACGCACATTTGGCGCGGAGCCCGGAGACGCTTGAGCTTACCCGACCGGAGGGCCCTCAGCGAGGAGCTGGGCCGGGGCTTGGAGTTACTGGATGAACTCCGCGCGGCACTGCGGGCCGGGGCAGCGGCGGCCGCTGTCAAGGTGGCCAAAACGCCGGGGGCGTCAGAGATCGTTTGCGGGCATCTGGATGCCCTCTCCGGCAGGCCCGCTCGAGTGGCGCCGCTGCTGGAGCGCCCCGCTGTACTTGAGGAGCTTCCGAGCGTCGCCCGCCTTGTCAGTAGCATCGTGGAGGCAAGGCGCCTACGAGAAGAGCTGCTCGCAGAGGTCGTCGAGAACGCTCTCAATCGCGCTTGGGACGACGAGCGATTCGAGATAGCGTCACGCGGCCGCTCCATGTTCCGCTGGTTCAGCGGGGCCTACCGCCGCTCCCTCGGCCGTCTACGAGCGGCCCAGCGGATCTCCCTCCCCCGAGGCCTGACGGATCAATTGGCCCAGATTGACCGGATGATCGAGCACCGACGAGCCGTAACGTCCATCCGAACCATGGACGCGTTGGGGCGAGAGGCTCTGGGTCGGGCTTGGGCGCGTGAGGAGACGGACACCAGCACTCTCTGGCCGGCGATCCA
>JAJDWM010000648.1 GCA_022825595.1 Bryobacterales bacterium
CCGCTCGGCGGACCACAGCGTCGCTGAACAGATCGACCCGGCCAGCTCCTTGCTGGCACCGAGGGGCTTGCGTGTCGTTGCGAGTGGGTGCATTGAAGCGCCGCCACGCATGCAGTGCGGCCGCGCCGCCGGGAACCGGCCATCATTGCGTCCCAAAACCGTCGGATAGGATTCGGGGACTCTATGCCGGCAACTGCCCGTCTCCGATCCTGTCGCCGAATCCGATCTCTGGCCGGAGAGCCACGGATCCGCTGCGGAATGGTCCGGGGGTCGATACGGGGAGCTACTCTGACGTGCCGACCGTGCTTGGGCTGTAGCCAGAGCCAACGAGAACGGGCACTCCATGCGCCTGCACAAGCTTGACGAATATCCTTCTGGGCTCATCGACGCCGGTCTTCGGGTTCGTGGCGCTGTAGTACCAGAAGGTCTCTCCGAATTTCGCCGCCGCCTGAACCAAGTCCCGTCCGCCAACCAGGCTCGGGATTCGCCTCGACTGGGCAAACATGCTCTCGTCGCCACTGAACTCCACTACGCCTGTCTCGGCGTTCACGCCGAAAACGTAGATCGGCCCATGGTTCCAGCGGGGGGCCGTGGACAGAATGGGCCCGGCAAAATACCCGAGCCTCTCCACCTGCAGTGCGGCGCAGCGAACGAACGTCCGCAACTGATCGTCGCTCCGCGCCTCACTGAGGGCGACTGCGTTCACCTCCTCAGGCGCGCACGTGCCCGTTAGGTCAGGCGAATAGGATGTCGCCCCGATCACGGCCGAGTCCCCTTTCCAGTCGATCTTCATCACGTACGAACTCGCCGGCCGTCGCAGTCCCGTCACTGGGTCCGTGATCGATTGGTAGATCCAGCCCTCGTCGACCAGTGACATCAGGCGGTGCAACTCGAACGAGTAGTCCGTGCCGAAGTTGTCAATCGACCTCTCCCACACCGTCCCCTCACGCGAGGGATGCGGCGGGAAAACGTGTGTCAGCACTCCGCGCCCTGACTTCTTCAGCCCGTGGACGAACACGTAGACCTGCCCGTGCTTCCAGCGCTCATCATCGTGGAACGCGCGTTGCGCTTCTGCCTCACCGTGCTCTACGACATAGTCCGCAGCGCACCGCACGAACGCCGACAAGTCCTCCCGTGTGCGCATGGTGCGCGCGGTCACGAAGTTCTCCGCGCAATTCCGACGCACCGTGGCGTCCACCCGCGTGAACGTGACCGCCACCTGCGTGAAGTAGACTTCAGTGCGACCTTCGAACCCGGAGTCAGTGCCTAGCAGCAGCCAGACCCGACCATCTGGGGGGACTGTGATCGGTGCGGGCATGGAGCGCTTCTCGAAGGACTTGAGTTCCCACTGCCATGACTGCTCGCAGTTCCGGGAATTGGCGACATTGCCGAGCACTCCCCCCTGCGCGCCACCTCGGGATTGATTCCCCAAGTCAATGTTCATGCGCAGGTAAGAGCCTTCCCGAATGGGCAGCGGTTCGACGGCGGTCACGCCAGCCTTGACCCAGACGCTCTCGCCGGGCGGGCCGCCGGCGCCGAAGCACCCCGCCGGTGTGGCGGTGGCCATCTCCAGACTGACGGTGACCTCATGAAGCGATCCGGGCTGTAGGCCGTCGATGGGCCCCTTGACAAATATGAATAGGTCGGCACTCCGGCTGACTCCCGAAAGGAACAGACCAGACCGTGAATGCAGTGGCGCGGGAAGAGTGCGGAAGTCAGAAACCAGCTCGTAGATCGGTGCGTGGGCAGGCGGATAGTCTGCGAACCCGCCCACGAATCCTTGGGGACCGTGATGGAAGTCGAAGGTGAACGTCCGAGAATCGGCGGGCTGACTAGGATGGCTTGGGGAAGCGCCGACCAAGGCACCTATCAGCACCGTCGCAGTCGTTAGCCTCGGCGGCCAGCGTCGCACATCGGCGCATCGTATCAGACGCCGACAGCGCAACCGCGCCCGCCGGCGGCTGTCTGTGCATGAGTGTCGATCCCTCTGCCTTCGGCATGGTTCGGCCGGAGAGTTCGCGGGTGACGGTACTGATGAACCGCCGTTCCGGGCGTCCGGCACTCATCATCCACTCCTGGCGAGTAGCGAGTAGAGAGTGTTGCCGCGACATGGCCTTGCCGAGACTGGCCGATGGCAAGGATCTGGCTGTGTTCGCCAATTCCGATGACCGGGAGAGGAAGGACTTGACTCGGCTATGCTCGTCTGGCGGTACGGGCCGCAGACTAGAGAATCATGGGCAGGTTGTTCCCAGCACTCAATCCTGAAGAGATCAAGAACCCCGGCGAGCGCGCAGTGGCCCGTGTGCTGATCGAGAGGCTGCCGCGTCGCGTCGAGATCTATCACAGCTTCAACTGGCTCGCCAGGGATCGACGCGGCACGATCCACGAGGGCGAGTGCGATTTCTTGCTCCTCGACCGTGAGAGGGGCGTGCTCTTCGTGGAGGTCAAGGGCGGATCGCTGGTATTCGACGGCCAGCAATGGGTCCGCGACGTCCGAGGCGAACTCCGGATCCTGAACAAGGATCCATTCGCCCAAGCAACGCAGTCCATGCATCAGATCATCAATCTGGTAAAGCGACGATTCAGGCGTTCCGGCGGTGACTTGCCGTTTACTTACGGCGCGGCGGTGGCGTTTCCAGACTGCCGGGTCTCAGGGAGGCTGCCGCCGAGCATCCAGCCCGAGCTAGTACTTGACGCCCAGAGGCTGCGGGTCTGCGAACTCTCAGTAAGACGGGTATTTAGGAGTTTCCAGCGGACGCACCACCGCGCTCTCCTTGACGGGGAAGTCGAGTCGGTACGGGAAGCACTGTACCCCAGATACGAGCTCGTGCCCGTTGTTTGGCGCCAGATCGAAGATCAGGAGGCGCGGCTCCGCCGACTGACCGAGCAGCAGCATCGGCTCCTCGATTTTCTGGCCAATCAGCCTAAGGCGGCAATCCGAGGCGTGGCCGGATCCGGTAAGACGATGCTGGCCCTAGCAAAGGCTCAGAGGGAAGCCCGGGCGGGACGCCGCACCTTGCTGCTGTGCTACAACCGACCGCTGCAAGACTGGCTCAGAGCCGCCGTGCCGGAATCGTTCGCCGACGATCTCGTCGTGCTGAACTATCACAGCCTAGTCAACCGCCTCTGCCGGATGGCCGACGTGGCGCTGTGGGAGCGGGGAGATCCGTCCGACCAAGACTTCTGGGACGTCCAAGCCGCCGAGGCACTGCTCGAGGCATGCGTCTTGCTGGGCCCGGAGCACAGATTCGACACGGTGGTGGTCGATGAGGGGCAGGACTTTCACGAGCTCTGGTGGACGAGCCTCGAGGCGGTCTTCCGGTGTCCCCTCAGCGACGCTTGCTATTACGTCTTCTACGATCCGAAGCAGAACATCTACGTGGACGATCCTGCACTGCCGGAAGAATTCGGCAGACCGTACGAGCTGTCCGTCAACTGCAGGAATACTGTGCGCATCGCCGCGCATTGCGCCTCGCTCGCAGGGTACGAGAACCGGGTCTTGGACGACGCGCCGCTCGGAGACGAGCCCTCGGTGGTTCGGGTCAGGACGATCAATGATGCGTTCCGAGAGGCCGGACGGCGAGTGCAACAACTCTGCCAGCATGCTCAGGGTGGGCTGGCGAGGTCTCAGGTCGCAGTCCTAGTCCCCTCGGTGAGCGCCGCAAGACTGCCGACCCGCTTCGGCACCGTTCCGCTAACACAAGACCTGAGGGAGTGGAATGAAGGAAAGGGAGTGCTAATAACGTCTTGGAGGCGGTTCAAGGGGTTGGAGGCGGACGCCGTGGTGACCATCGAGACGCCGGCCCGTAACGACAACGGCGCCAAAGCAAGTGCGAATCGCTATGTCGCGAGGTCTCGTGCCAAGCACCTGCTAACAGTAGTCGAGGTGCGTAATGCCTGAGTCTTGCCAGTGCGCACCTGGGCAGGGTCGGGTGGCAGTTGCCCTGCTGAGGCCTGACCTCGGAACGACCCCGTGAGCCGCTCCGCTGGAGGATTCCGGACACGGGGAAGCTGGAACAGGTTGAACACGAGTCGAGAGGTGAGGTTGCACGGGAACAGCCACCCAACTACCGTACGTGTCGGCACTTGGAACACCGCCTGGGCGGGACCTAGGGGCCCCAGGGGAGGCCTTGTCAAAGCTGCCCTTGCTGCACCCGGCTGCGACCTCCTTTGCGTTACCGAAGGGTATCCGGCAATATTCCCCGATCAGGAGAATGTGCTTAAGGCCCCCCAGGATTGGGGCTATCGGGCGGTTGGTGATCGTAGGAAGGTAACGCTCTGGAGCAAGCGGTGCTGGACCAGTGTCGATCGCATCGGCTCGGAGAGCCTTCCGGGCGGGAGATTTGTCAAGGGCGTCACACGGACGCCCGCAGGCTGCCGTCTGACAGTTGTTGGTGTGTGTATCCCTTGGGCGGGGGCGCACTCGCGCTCCGGCCGAATGGACCGAAAGCGGTGGGAGGACCATACGATCTGGCTCGAGGAATTCCAGAAGTTGCGCTCAGAACTGCCCGATTCGAGAACGGTCGTACTGGGAGACTTCAACCAGCGCATCCCGCGACGATGGGCACCGAAACGCGTCTACGAGGCGCTGTTGCGAGCGTTCGACGGCTTCGAGATCGCGACCAAGGGAGAATTGCAGGGCGCACCGAGACCGTCGATCGACCACATCGCGCATACGTCCGACTTGGAGCCCGGGAGCATCAAGATCTGGCGGGACCGAAGCGGTGACGGCAGGTACCTGTCGGATCATTTCGGCGTATGGTGCGACCTCCGCCTCCCATAGCCGGACGCCGGAGCCCTGGGCACGCGGCTAACGACTCGGCTAGTACACCCGTTGCCAGGCCCGGAGGTTTATGGGTCGGGACTAATCGGTGTACGTAGGAATGGCACGCCAATGAGACGGTTGCGGGGAATCCGGCCTGCAAGCCCATAGCTCAGCTGGACCCGATCTGGGCGGTGTCTTCGGATGAGGTGAGATTCCGGTTATCCACAGGAGCGGAGTCCGCGTACGCGATGCGGGCGCGTCCATTGCGGACTACCAGTCTTTGAGCGAGGTGAACTGTGACGGCCCTGGATTCAGGCATAGACTTGCTCTTGGTGTGAGTGAAGAAGTGATCGGAATCTTCAGCGCTGCTGCCGCGCGGGTAGGGTCCTCTGCTGTATGTGCGCTCGGATGGTCTAGACCGGCGAGCGGCGCAAGTTTCGGGCCTGCTAGACGGTGTGGGCGTCGGGTCGGGCAAGCGTGCGTTCGGAGATTAGGAAGAGGGCATTGACGGGCGGCGACTCCAGTTCCCCTTGTTTCGACTCGGGTAGCGTAAGCCTGCTCGGTCGGTCATGTAGGCGAGAGCCAACCGGCATGAATCAGCATTCCGTACTGTCGGCAGCCCGCGTCGATTGGCTTGAAAAGCAACTGGCCAGACGACGGAATGGAGATTCCAAGACTGGGTCGCTTGTTGTGCAGGCCTTCGAACCATCGGAGGAGCGAGCCCCTGGAGTGAGCGTGCCGACCGGAGGACGGTCTCAGTGAGTGCGCTAGCGTGCGCCCGCGAGTGATGGCGGCGGAATGATCTGGCGATCTCGATCGGGACTTTCGAGAATCTTGGGGTGCTCCAAGTGTCTGCTGAGCATACCGGAGGCCTGCTGTAGAGTGGACAAGTGGCCGCGTCAGCGCACTTCAATCTCTCAGTCTGCAACGAACTGTACACCAACACGGGATTCTCCGAGACCTGCCGCTCGATTAAGCGCGCCGGCTGGGACGGCATCGAAATCGCGCCGTTCACGCTGATGCAGGACGCCACGCGGCTCCCACGGGGGCACCGCCGAGAAGTCCGGGACATCATAGTCTCGGAAGGCCTGTCGTTCGTCGGCTTGCACTGGCTCACGGTCGGGCCGGAGGGACTGCACGTGACGACTCCCGACGACGCCGTTCGAGCCCGGAGCTGGGATTATGTGCGAGGCCTCGTGGAGCTCTGCGCAGACCTGAGGCCCAACGGAGCACGCGGGGGCGTGATGGTGTTTGGTTCCCCGATGCAGCGCCGGACAACCGGCGGGCTGACGCGCGAAGCGGCCGAGGCGAACTATATCGACGGAGTGCAATCGATTGTCGATGATCTGGAGGCCGCAGGCGTCACGCTGTGCGTCGAAGCCCTGCCCACGGACCAGTGCGACGTCATCATCTCGCTCGACCGCGCGGCGGAAATCGTGGACGAGATCGGCAGCCCGATGGTGCAGACGATGTTTGACTCCCACAACGCCATTGAGGAATCCGAACCGCACGCCGTGCTCGTCGCCCGCCACTGGCCAAAGATCCGCCATATCCACGTCAATGAGCTCGACGGCAGCTACCCACGGCCTTCGGGAGGATACGACTTCAAGCCAGTGCTGAGGGAAGCTGCGCAGCGCGGGTATCAGGGCTGGGTGTCAATGGAGGTCTTTGACTTCTCGCCCGGGGCGGAGAAGATCGTGAACGAGTCAATCGCGTACCTGCGGGAAGAAATCTACCGCCTATGACATCGTTCCGCTCGCCTTGCTCACGAAGGGCGACGTCGCAAGCGGTCGGCGACCATCGAGCATCGCACGGGACGAGTGGACCTGCAACCCAGGATTGATCATCCAGTGCGCACGAGCCCCTTCCTATGAGCACAGTTCCGGTCATGGAGGGATTCTGGGGCGACGCGAGCCGGCGGCCCACTGTTCAGCAGATAGCAAGGTTCACTCATGAGGTGCAAGCTCAAGTGCGTGAAACAGGTGATTGCAACCGGATCGTACGCGTAGCATAGCGATTCCGAGCCTTTGACAGTGGATTGGGGGCGTGGCCTCGGCTAGGCCGGCAGGCTGTCGGCCGGTCGCTGCTGACTAACTGGGCGTGTCGCAGGCGCATGCCTGCCAGCGGTCATTCCAAGGCCTGGCGGCAGGCGACCCGCGCCGCAACCTTCTTCCCGGCCAGCGCGCCCAAGGGCCGTGCGCTGGTGC
>JAJDWM010000350.1 GCA_022825595.1 Bryobacterales bacterium
AGATCTCCCCGAAGTGCGTACCGTAGGCTCCCCTCAGGACGCCCGCTCCGGTCCGATATGCGAAGCCGAACCTGGGCGCTACGTTGTTGCAGTCGCAACCGAATGGAACGTCCGAACGGCCGTACACATCGACGGGCCGGGTGACGGCCTCGTAGCGCACGCCGAAGCTCAGGGTCAGGTCCGGGAGCGCCTGCCAAGCGTCGCCGAAATAGGACTGCACGCGCCAGCGCCGGAAGCCCCGGTAGGGCGATCCGATTGCCCAGGACACCCTGCTCGGCGTACCCATGCGCAGGTTGGTGATCAGGTCGCGCCCGAAGTCCGCCGCGAAGAGCACCAGCCCGGCGTGACCGGAGCTCTCGATGCCGTTGAGCTGCTCGCGCGTGACGTCGAAGCCGGCGACGAACCTATGGCCAGCGCGCGCCGAAGAGACGGCTCCCGCATAGCGGAAGAAGTTTTGGGCCCGGTTGAAGGGGATGCTCGAAGTTCCGCCGATCGACTCCAGCTGCCGGCCCAAGAAGAAGAACGGCCCGATGGCGGTCTCGTCCTGGACGATCAGGGACGTTGTGCGACGGAACTGTACAGTCAGATCGCTGACCGTAGCGGCGGACCACGGTCGATTCCAGCTCATCCGGCCGTCATGCGAGCCCGTAGTGGTATTCGGGTTCTGGCCCTTGACCAGCTGGAAAGCATCTACGGACTGCCGGCGGAAGCGGTAGTCCGCGGAGACCCGCCCGGCAGTCCCAAGCGGGAGGTCATACCGACCGCCGGCGATGTCGTTGTTGATCAACTGGGTCGCGTTGGTGTTGTGCGCCCGGGGATCGATGTCCTGACGATTCGGCGGTTCGTCGGGATAGGACGACAGCAGGCGCGAAACGATGGCGCGGAGTTCGGGATCCTTGGCGAGCGGGGTGCGCTCCTCGGGCAGCGGAATGAGCACGTTCCCGTTAACGTTGCCGCGGTTGCGCTGCTGGCTCAGCTCAACGCTGAGGCCGGAGTCCAGCGGAAGAGGCACCGAGAGGTTCGCGCCGTAGTCGTTGTAGTTGGCAGGCTTCACGCTTCCGACCTGAAAGAAGGACCGCGCGGAGAAGGCGCTGTTGCCGTGCGTCTCGTGAAGACGGCCGCGGAAGCGCCGGGCGGGGGCAGGCCTAAGGTGGATCTGTCGTGTGGGAGGGTTGCCGAACTCGCTGCCGAAATACCCCTGTGACGCCTCGAATTCGCGCACGATCGTGGCGGTCGTGCCCATACGGATGTTGATCTCCTTCAGGACGTTGTTGTCCACGAGCGTCAGCTGGACGTTCTCGTTTCGGCGGCTCTCTCCCGACTCGCTGTCAACCTCGCCCAGCAGATTGAGCTCAGTCCGCACGGCACCGTCGGACTCCGCCTCTTCGCCGTCCAGAGCGTCGGGCGACAGTTGGACACCGGGCTCGCCAAGACCCGTGCCCGTCTCAGCGCCGTCCGCCTCGGCCGGCCCACCGCCAGCGTCGGCGGCAGGCCCAGCCCAGGCGGCGGACGCCAGCAGCACCGCTACCGCAATTCGCACGGTCACCGAATCGCAGGGCAGGACCAGCATTGCCGGGAGACGCCCGCCACCGCGATTACCGGCGAATCTGGACATCGCATCCGGACGCGATGCACGACTCGGACGTCGGCGGGCCTATTAACAGGATATCCCCAGACCGTGTTGAATAGGCCAATCCGGGGCGGGCGGCGACGCGTGGCCTTCCGCAGTGGACCACCCGACCGCGATTCGGTAGTATTCTCTGGGAGTGCTGAGCGCGATGCACAAACCTGCCCCTGTCCAGACCAACCGTGCCGAGGCGGTCGTCGCCCGGCTTCTCCTCCTCGCCGCGACACTGGCGGCCCCGGCGCTCGCGCAGGACGGTCGAGCCGAGCGCACCCCTGACGGAAATCCCAACCTGAACGGAATCTGGCAGGCGGTCGGGACGGCCCACTGGAACGTGGAGGGCCACGCTGCGGAGGCAGGGCCGGTCGTCAACATGGGAGCCTTGGGTGCCATTCCCGCCGGGCTCGGAGTCGTGGAAGGGGGAGAGATCCCGTACCAGCCCTGGGCCCTCGAGAGGCGCTTGCAGAACAAGGCAGACTGGCTCAAGCTCGATCCCGTGGTCAAGTGCTACATGCCTGGCGTTCCGCGGGCGACCTACATGCCCTTTCCCTTCCAGGTCGTGCAGACGCCCGACCACATCCTGTTCACCTACGAGTTCGCCAGCGCCTCTAGGGTGGTCTACATGGATCGGCCGGACTTCGAGCACCCGGGAGACGCTTGGATGGGACACTCGCGCGGTCGGTGGGAAGGCGAGACTCTCGTGATCGATGTGACCAACCACGTGCCGGACACGTGGTTCGACAGCGCAGGGAACTTCCACTCCGCGGCGCTGCGGGTCGAGGAACGATACACGCGCAAGGGACCGGACCACCTCTTGTACGAGGCCACAATCGAGGATCCGGAAGTCTACACTCGCCCGTGGAAGATCAGCCTGCCGCTGTACCGGCGCATCGATGCGAACATGCAGCTGCTCGAGTTCAAGTGCGTGGAATTCGTCGAGGAGATGATGTACGGGCACCTTCGCAAGAAGGACGCGGAAGAGGAATGACCCGGGAGGTTTGAAATGCGACGGTCCCTGCTTGCGGCGGTAACGGTGGCACTCGTGGCGGTCGCGTCGCCCATCCATGCGGCCGACGGCGACGGCGACAATCGCGAATGGAGCCCGCCGCGTACGGCCTGGGGCGTTCCGGATCTGCGGGGCGTGTGGGACTTCCGCACGATCACTCCCCTGGAAAGGCCCGCAAACTTGGGCGAGAAGCAGGTGTTCGAGGACTCAGAAGCCGCGGAGTTCCGCGTCGCCGAGCTGGGCCGCCGGGACAAGGACCGGCGACCGTCAGACGGGCTGACGGTCCAACGGGACGTGAGCTATGCCTACAACCAGTTTTGGTGGGACTATGGGGACCAGCTCACGGAAGACAGGCGCACTTCGCTGGTCGTGCGGCCGAGCAACGGCAGGATTCCGGCGATGAAGCCGGATGCAGCGGCCCGTTACGGCGCCATGCGCGCCGCCCGAGCGCGGCCGGCGCACGGCCCCGAGGACCGTGGCGTTGCAGAGCGCTGCATCCTTGGGTTCAACGCGGGCCCCCCCTACACGCCAAGCGCCTACAACAACAATGTCCACATATTCCAGTCGCCCGGCTACGCTGTGCTGCTCATCGAGATGGTCAACGATGCTCGCATCGTGCCGCTGGATGGCAGGGAACACATCCCGGAGAACATCCGCCAGTGGCGGGGCGACGCACGCGGGCGCTGGGAAGGGGACACGCTGGTCGTGGAGTCGCGCAACTTCACCGACAAGACATCGTTCCGCGGCTCGGGCCCCAACATGGTGCTCACCGAGCGCTTCACTCGGGTAGGGCCGGAACGCCTCGTCTACGAATACACCGTCACCGATCCGGAGTCATTTGAGGAGCCGTGGACAGCCTTGATCCCGATGAAGAAGACGGGCGAGCCCATGTATGAGTACGCGTGCCACGAGGGCAACTACAGCATGTTCACAATGCTTGAGGGCGCCCGCATGGCGGAACGCGAAGTGCGGCAGAAGGCCGGGAGAGCATCGCAGTGAGCTCTGAAAGACCGCTAGCGGGACGAATCTTGCCGGAAGTGAACTTCATTCCTTGCCGAGGAGGACCATCGAGCATGTCAGTCGGCCAACTTAGAATCTGGTCAGGTCTCGTGATTGGAGCGTTAAGCCTCGCGGCCCCCGCGGTGGCGCACCACGCGTTCGCCGCCGAATTCGACGCGAACCGCCCCGTCAACCTCAAGGGGACCGTCGTGAAGATGGAATGGATCAACCCGCACGCCTGGATTCACATTGACGTGACGATGGCGGACGGCAATGTCGAGCGCTGGATGGTAGAGGGCGGCACGCCCAACACCCTCTTCCGCCGCGGCTTCACCAAGAACTCGCTGCTTCCGGGGACCGTGATCATGGTGGACGGCTACCAAGCGAAGGACGGCACGATGAAGGCCAACGGTCGGGACCTGACGTTCGAGGACGGCCGAAAGCTGTTCATGGGGTCGTCCGGCACGGGGGCACCGCGGGACGGGCGCGACCCGAGAGAGCGATAGTTGGAGCCCTCCAGAGGGGCTGGGATCAGTAGAAGGCGATCCAGCGGCCCGAAAAGCCGACGGTGAACCACAGGCCGAGGGACACCAGTGCAATGAGCTTGCCCTGGATGGGAACGCGATCAGCCCGGGCCTTGGCCGTGAACCTCTTTCTCACGGTGAAGGTGAACGCGAGCGCTAGGACGAAGAAGCCCATCTTGTACCAGAACGGCGGACTGTAGTAGCACTTAATCGCCTCGGAGAGGAACATCGGGACGCCGGTGGCGACCATTGCGGCAAGCCCGCCCACCAGCCACGGATGCATGCTGCGCGCGAGCGCGGCGGCCGTCTGGCCTCGCATGCCGAGCCCCAGCAATCGGAGATCGACGACGAGGATGTTCCCACCGATCATGGCCAGGGCGAGCAGGTGGAAGCACTCGATGACCGGGAAGAGCCAGAGTGACTCTCGGATCACGACCCCGACCGACGTGTCTTCGAACCACTCGAACAGGGGCAGCAAGTCCACGGGAAGGATCATCAATCAAACCAGTTGTACGCCTGCATGCGCCCGCAGATCACGACGATGGCCCACAAGACCAGCGAGAGGATTCCGGCCAAGCGTGCCCGCCGGGGGATCTCGTCGCCCTCATCCCATTCCTCGACCCAGCGAAAGACGGTCCGGTGGAAGACGAACGCATTGATCCCTGCCAAGGCGATCATCACCATCTTGACCCTGAAGAACGGGTTGTCTGCGGCCCGGACAGGGCCTGACAGGAAGAGCATCCCTCCGCTGATGACCATCACAACGAACCCGGCGATGGCCCACGGGAACAGGCGGTTCACAACGTGCGAAACCGGCACGCTTCGCAGCGCGCAGCCAGCGAGGCGCAAGTCCCACGTCGAGGTCATCCCCAAGAACAGGCAAAGCGTCAGGACATGGGTCGTCTCGACGAGCGGGTAGAAGAGTATGGACTCGCGGATCGCGACGCTGGGCCCCGACGCCTCCAACACCTCGAGAACGGCTTGCAGCGACACGGCCAGACACCTGTCGCCGACGCCCGCCTCGAGCTAGAGGGCGCTGTGCGCCGACGCCATCAGACTCTATCAAAAGGGCGGCCCGTCGCCGCCTAAGCCTCCTACGACGCAGGCGAGGGACCACAGTGGGCATTGAAGGGTCCAGACCAGCGTCGCTCTCGGCGCGCCGGATCCGTGGGAGGACCTGGCCGGACGGGTCGATGAGCGGTCAAGATTCTTCGGGCCTCTCGGGTTGCCGCTTGATTTCGCGCTACGGTGAATGCGGAGCAGGAATCGGGCATGGGTGCCGCGGAGCTCGCGGCGCTAGCCCGGTTCTGCCTTGAGGAGGGTGAGCGATGCGTACCATGACGACTTGGCCAGCGGCGGCGGTGCTGAGCGCGCTCGGTATGGTGATTGGCCTATCGGCCGGTTGCCAGGTTGATGAGGGGCCACCTTTCCGGGTGGTCGGAACGGTCGAGGACGTCATGCACGACGTCGTCTATCCCCACGCAGACGTCGTCTGGGACTCTGTGGGAACGATAATCACCGTGGAGGGCACCAACGAGATCCGGCCTGGCAATGAGGACGAGTGGCTGAGGGTAATGCAGAGCGCCTATACCCTTGCCGAAGCTGGCAACCTGCTCATGCTCGAAGGACGGGCCAGGGATACCGGGGACTGGATGGAGTACGCGAGCGGGCTGATCGACGCTGCGACGCTCGTTGTGCAAGCGGCCGAAGATAGGGACGCGGACAGGGTGTTTGACACGGGCGGAACGCTCTACGAGGCATGCACCGCCTGCCATGAGCGGTACTGGGAAGTGCCGCCCTCCGCGATGCGGCCATGAGCGGAAACAATCAGAACTTGCGGGACCACTGTTGCGGCCAGCGCTCGACGACGACCTTCTTGTCTGTGTAGAACTCCACGGCGTCGCGCCCTTGGCCGTGCAATACGCCGAAGAAGCTGTCCTTCCAGCCGCTGAACGGGAAATACGCCATCGGAGCGGCCACCCCGATGTTCACTCCGACGTTTCCGGTCGATACCTCAGTTCGGAATTTGCGGGCGGCCGCGCCGCTGCCGGTGAAGATCGAGGAGGCATTGCCGAACGGGCTGGCGGCGATCGTCGCGATGGCCTCGTCTAGTGTCCGGACCCTAGTGAGGCCCAGAACGGGGCCAAAGACTTCCGTGCGGGCCAAGTGGCCATCCGGTGCCACCCCATCGAGGATCGTAGGACCAACGAAGTTGCCCTGGGGGCAGCCAATTACACGAATCCCGCGGCCATCAAGCAGCGGGTCCGCGCCGTCGGCCACGCCGCGCCCGATCTCCCCGACGATCCGATCACGGCTCTCCGCAGTGATCACCGGGCCCATCTCGACGTCCTCATCCATCCCCCGCCCGACTCTGAGCGTCCGGGCCGCTTCAACA
>JAJDWM010000733.1 GCA_022825595.1 Bryobacterales bacterium
AGAGGAACCGAGTGCGTTAGCCGCGCACGCTCTGGTTCTGTGAGGGGTGGGGCTCGGAAACGACCCCACCTACTCGGCCTTCTCCGGATCACCGCCACGGAATCGGGGGATGAGGGTGCGCCACCTCGTGTAGCCCAAGCCGAACGACGCGAAGGGCCTGAGCCGCTGTGAAGCCGCGAACTGATACTCGAATACGGGCGTCACGAGCTATGCTCGTGATTCGTAGGTCTCGTACGGCCCGAACATATCCGCGCCTAGGTACTCAACTCCAACTCGCCAGTGATTAGACGCGCGGAAGGAGACTGCCACGCCACGGACGACCGCATGTGCCGGATTGTCGTCAATGCCAAGCGTGTATCCGCCTTGCGCGGCTACCTGCAGCCTGCCGGCCTGGCTCCAGGCCGGCACAGGGGTCAATGCCAAGAGTGCGCCGACAGCCAACCCCCGGAGGAACGACCGGCGGCCGACCGGGTGTCCCGTCACGGGGCAGGCCTTCTAACGTCCCTACTCACACACACCTCAATCCTGATGTTCGGCTCGAAGCCCACACGAACCTGCGGAGCAATCCTCCAACGCTCCCCGACACGCGCTTTGATTCCGAGACCCCATGCCAGAGCCCCGATTGCGGTCCGGCTCCGCCCCGAACCTCTGCTGACTTGGCGGTTGACGCCTCCTCCCATCGACATGTACCAAACACGCTTCGCCGTTGGTCTGGAAAGGTCCTTGACCAAGCTTAGGATCAGCATGTTGTCCACATGGTCGGGAACGAGCATCGCCGAGTACTCCGGCTCAACCGCCCAGCCTCGCTTGCCAAAGTACTTTCGATACGCTCCGCCGACGGTTGCGTGCTGGTCCGCTTCAAAGAAGGTTGCCGTGCCAGCCGTGAACCGCAATTCGTCGGGTCGGGGCTGGGAGGGCATCGCTGGAGCCGCAAGCGCCGCCAGGATTGCGATGATCGGGCCGCGCCAAGTGCAATGCACACCCCGCCCGCGCTCGAGCCGCCGGGTTGGCATCTGACTCGCCACGGTGGGCGGGAAGTCGCCGAGTTTCCCGACGATCCGCAGGGTATTGCACGCCGCATAAGACGCGAGTCGTCTACGTGCCGCACCCGGCCTACGGTTCAACGTCTGAACGGGGCGGCCGTTTGCTGGGGCAATGTCTTCGGCCATCCCTCTTCGCTCCGCCAGTCATAGTAGACCAGCAGGTCGAGCTCGTGGCCTGATGTGGCGGAGGCTTGCCAGAATCGAGGGAACAGCACGCGGAGCGGAGGGCGGGGCAGTGCGAAGGTAGGTTCTTTGGACGACTTTCCCACCGGTGTCCCCGGCGCGCGGACGATGAAGGAGCGGGAAGTCACGCCCGCCGTTCCGAAAGTAGCTTGAGTCGGCGGGCCGGTGGGCCTCGTCCTAGCTGACAGGCTGAAGCACACGTCGACCTTGCCGATCGAGACGATCCCGTCGATACACTGGTCATGGTGTTCGCAGCAGCGATCTCCGTAGAGGACGCGGGTCGGTCTCGGATCAGGGATCCTGAGCAGGGACCTGGGCGCTCCAAGACCGACCGAGGGGATAGTGACGGTGCGCGACAAGCTATCGCAGCAGTCGGACGAGGTCGTGCAACACGGCTTGATCAAGTTAATTGTTCGGAGAGATGCAGGGACTGGGACCGACACCGCGTCCCGTGACCACTGTAGAAAAACGGGACTCCCGCTGGCCCTTCCTGGAGGGAAAGATAGATGGCAATCGAGACTCGAGCGTTCGAATACCCGGCCGGAGGGGCCACGATGCGGGGGCAACTCTCGCGTGGGCCCTCGTCAGAAGGCCCGCAGCCGGGCGTCTTAGTAGCCCATACGTGGGCAGGATGCGGGCCCTTCGAGAGCGGCAAGGCGGCACAGCTTACCGAAATGGGATACGTTGCCCTTGCTGTGGACATGTATGGCCATGGAGTGTTGGGCTCCGGGCCTGAAGAGAATGCCGCGCTCATGGCGCCCCTGATTGAGGACCGCGGATTGCTGCAGGTGCGAATGCAGGCCGCGCTCTCGGCCCTGAAGGGAGTCGACGGGGTCGACGCTTCCCGCATGGGTGCGATCGGATTCTGTTTCGGCGGCCTGTGCGTGCTGGACTTGGCCCGTTCCGGTGCCGACTTCCAAGCGGCCGTGAGCTTCCACGGGCTTCTGGACCCGCCTCCCGGCCAGCAGCCGTCGGAGATTCTCGCAAAGGTGCTGGTGTTACACGGCTGGGACGATCCTATGGCGCGCCCCGCGTCGGCGAATAAGCTGGCAGCGGAACTGACTAACGGAGGCGCGGACTGGCAGATTCACGCCTACGGGGGAACGGTACATGCATTCACCAATCCAGCGGCAAACAACGCGGATATGGGGACGGTGTACGACCCTGTGGCCGACGCACGCTCCTGGCGGTCGATGCGCGACTTTCTAGGAGACGCGCTGCGACGCTGACGGAAGCGCGCGGGCTGGTCAGCGGCGCGCCCGGATGGGATCGCTGGGATCCCACCGATCTTTGTACGACAGGCCGTAGCGCTCCGTGGCGTTGGCAGGCTCGAACGCCGGGTTCTCGGCGGGCATGACAGCGCCCACGGACTCGCGCCACGCCCGCAACCTAAATCGCATGGAGCGGGCACGTTCGGGCATCGCAGCGGCCATGTCATGCGACTCCTTGGGATCTTGGGACAAGTCGTACAGCTCAACGTGGGAGTCCTCGTAGAACTCGATCAGTTTCCATCCGGCCCTGCGGATCACGCCTGCCGGCTTTGACCCGGAGTTCGAGTAGTGGGGATAGTGCCAAAAGAGCTCGTCGCGAGCGAGCGACCCCGTCCCACGCAGCAACGGCATGAGGCTGAGACCATCCGTCGCGTGCCCCGCCAAGTCGGGCGCCTCGGCAATCTCCAGAATGGTGGGATAGAAGTCGACGCTGCTCACCGGGCTTCGCTCAATCGTTCCAGCCGGAACCGTGCCAGGCCAGCGCACGATCAGCGGCTCGCGGATGCCCCCCTCCCATAGGTATCCCTTGCCCGAACGGAATCCCCCGTTGAATGCCCGGCTTGGCACGCCGCCATTGTCTGAGAAGAAGAAGACCGCGGTCCGCTCGTCAAGGCCCAGCTTTTCGATCTGTTCCAGAAGTCGGCCGACGCTCCTGTCCACACCCTCGACCATCGCCGCGTAGACCGCGTTCTGCCGACCCGTCGGGTCGCTCCGGCCCGCATAGCCATCGATCAGTTCTGGCTTGGCCTGGATCGGGGAGTGGACGGCGTAGTACGGCAGGTAGAGGAAAAAGGGCCGGTCGACGTTCTGCTGCAAGAACCGCTCTGCGGCAGCGGTCAGCTGGTCGGTGAGGTACTCACCATCCTTCGCGTCTGGGACCAGCAAGCGCTTGTGCGGGGCGAACATGGTCTGGTGCGAACCCCAGTGGCTCGAGGCGAAACTCTCGTCGAAACCGCGCCGTTCCGGGGCATACTCACCGTTGCCGAGATGCCACTTGCCTATGCACGCGGTGGCATACCCGGCTGCCGAAAGGGGCTCGGCCAGAACCGTCTCGTCCAGCGGGAGACCGATGGGCAGCTGGGCTTGGAGCATTCGGGCGTGCGGAAGTACGTTGCCCGGAAGGTACTGCGTGAGACCGATCCGCGCGGGCCATCGGCCCGTCAGGATGCTGGCACGAGTCGGAGAACAATTCGGGGCGGCCGCATATGCATCGGTGAAGCGCATGCCCTCGGCTGCGAGCCGGTCAATGTTGGGCGTACGGTGATAGCGGTTGCCGTAGGCTCCGACATCGGCATAGCCCATGTCGTCGACCAGCAGGAATATCACATTGGTGGGTTGGCACGGCGCAGGGCCGGAGAGAAGGCCGACCGCAGCGAGGAAGACCAGCCAAGGCAAACGGAGCATGCGGCCAATCTATCAGGAATCCGCAGGGCCAATCGGGGGGGCTGTTCCGCGCCTACAACTCCCAGGGAGGCCGTTCCGGAAGCAGGGCTTCGAACTCGGCGATGCGCTCGTTCTGGTAGGCCCCAGCATAGGTCCCGTCAAAGAAGCGACCCAGCGCTTCGGCGCACAGCCGATCCCAAGACTCTTCCTCCCGGCCAGGATTGATTGGGTAGAACAGGCAACCGGTGGCTTGTGCGGCGCGGCGATCCCCGGGAGCGTCCCCTACCATCAGCTTCCTGCCGGATGCGTATCGATCGCCGCCAGCCATGACCCTGAGGTGCTCGACCTTCTTGCCGAGCTCCTGACCGGCGATGAGCTGCGGGTAATGGGCAATGCGGTTCTCTTCCCACTCACGCCCAAGGGCCTCGCCCGGCGTGCCGGATACGATGGCGAGATCGGCGCTTGCGACGATCGTGTCCAAGGTCTCGCGAACCTTGGGAAAGGGCGGAACTCCGAAAACAATGTCCTTGATCGCATCGTTCACCGCCAGGCTCCACCGCATGGTCCGGTCCAGCAGCGGGTGGGGCGATTGGGCGCGGAACTGTTCCAGGCCATCGTTGCTGGGGGGCAGCCCCGAGTCGATAAAGGCCTGCAGGGGAGCCAAGTCGGGGATCTGGATCCCTCGCTTGGCGGCCTCTGGCCAACCCCCCAACAAGCGCAGTGACCGCACGCAGACCGGAAAGCGGTTCATTCCGCGCGTCTTCGAGTAGAGGTTCGCGAATTCCCACACACGCCGCGCGTACTTCGAAGCCGCCTGAAGGCGCCAATGCTTAATGAACATTGGCGTGAAGCACTCCTTGTGCTTGATCTCCATGGAGTCGAACACGCAGCCGTCGGAGTCAAGCCCGACGAAGAAGCCCTTTGCAGGCCGGAAGTCTCTGAGTGTCTGCATCTCTGGTCGGTCAGTGGAGCCTAACGGTTCCACTGCGTGTGGAAGACGCCCTCCATGTCTAGGCGACGGTAGGTGTGCGCCCCGAAATTGTCGCGGAGCGCTTGGAGCAGGTTCGCCGGCAGGAACTCTGAGCGGTAGCTGTCAACGTACGCCAAGGTAGCTCCCAAGCAGGTGGTCGGCACGCCGCAATCGTTGGCGAGGCCCACGACTTCGCGCAAGGCCGAAAGGTTCCGGTTCGTGGCCGTGGTGAATGCCGGACTCAGCAGCATGTTCTCCAACCTTGGATGCTCGCTGTAGACCTGACGGATCGGGTCGAGCAGCTTTGAGCGGATGATGCAGCCCTCTTTCCAGATCCTCGCGACTTCCGCGAGGTCCGTCCCAAACCCAAACTCCGCCGAGGCGGCCTGAATCAGGTGCAGGCCCTGCGCATAGCATGCGACCATGCCGAGGTGCAGGGCGTCATGCAGGACCCGACGCAGGTGCCCACGATCGGCCTCCGCACCGCCAGACGGTCCCGTCAGCTTGGCGGAAGCCTCTACGCGCGCATCCTTCAATCCAGAGAGAATTCGGGCATTCACCGCTTGGGAAAGGGTTGGGATTGGTATGCCGAGATCCAGCGCCGTCTGCGCAGTCCACTTACCTGTCCCTTTTTGGCCTGCAGTGTCAAGGATCTTCTCCACAAGCGCTGTCCCGGAGGAATCATCCCGCTTCGCCAGACACTGAGCGGTGATGTCGACGAGATACCCGCCAACCTGCCCTGATCCTGTCCAATCCCGGAAGAGTTGTTGGATTTCTTCGGACGACCAGCCTTGGCCTCGGCGCAGGATGTCATACACCTCGCAAATGAGCTGCATGATTCCGTACTCGATGCCGTTGTGCACCATTTTCACGTAGTGACCGGCAGCTCCAAGGCCACAGTAGGTAACGCATGGGCTGCCGTCGTCGGTTTTGGCCGCGATCTTCTCTAGGACTGGTGCGATTCGCAGGTAGGCGTCTCGGTTCCCACCGGGCATGATGGACGGCCCCCACAGGGCACCTTCCTCCCCTCCTGAGATGCCACAGCCGACGAAGTGCAGACCGCGAGCCTGCAGCCGCTCGGCCCTGCGCTCAGTGTCGGAGAAGTGCGAATTGCCCCCGTCGATCAAGACATCGCCCGCCTCAAGGTGTGCTAGCAGCGCATCGATGACCAGATCGGTACCACGGCCAGCCGTCACCATGAGCAGGACGCGACGCGGCGGTGTGAGGAGGGAAACGAAGTCTGGAATCGACTGCGTAACCGTTACGTTCTTGTCCCGGGACTCGGCCCGCATTTTGGCGGCGTTCTCGTCCCCGCGGTTGTAGGCCACGACGGGAAAGCCGTTGCGTTCGATGTTGAGGGCAACATTGCGGCCCATCACGCCAAGCCCGGCGACGCCGAAATTGTCTGTTGGCATGGGAGGAATCCTTGAAGCGGCGCGTCGGCCAACGCGAGGGTCGGATGCAGGATCGCGAGCCCTCCGCCAGTCCAGTGCTATGGCCCGGGGCGGCTAAAGGCCGATACAGAATCAGGGCACCATTGTAGGCAATCCGAGTACGACCCCAATCGGGACGCAAAGTTGCAGCACATCTGGACTGCGGTCCGCAGTATCGGCCGAGCACCGAGCAGGCGCACGTGCAGAGCCTCGCCCGCTTCGCGCCTAACTTCAATCGCCCGCCGGACTTGCTGGGCCCCTAGGAGATCCAAAGCTACCAACTACATCTCGCCACTGTCCGCGAACTCCGCCCTAGCAGGATCGCCGTCGCGGTTGCCGCGCTGCGATTCTTCCGCGGACATTCCGCCACCGGACTGAGACCAGCGAGTGATGAGGGCAAGCAAGGACGGGCAGAGCCGCCGAAGCGTTCGTGCCCTAGATGTTAAGAGGACCCGCACCGGAGAGATCGGTTTGGCGGCTCAAATCCCGGTCCAGGCTGGGCCACGGCGGTTG